>JBCBHI010000260.1:0-6439 GCA_038525885.1 Bacteroidota bacterium | reverse complement strand
GTCTTGTAGAATGTCAAACGTGACCGGCTCTGAAGGGCAATTGTCAGGGAATTTGATGGTATTGTCTTCACGAATGGTCATGGTGTAGGTTCCAGGAGCCAAATGGGCGAAGATGGGATAGTTGATCAAAGCCGAGTCTACATTAGTCTCAAAAGTAGTATCGGGTGTGCCAGTCACATTGTTCCCGGTATATAACTCAAAAACGTAATCCGTTACATCAGCTCCACCAACATTGATGGCGATCTCTGTGAATAGCTCACCATTGCCAAATTGGGTGATAGGATCCGGACAGATAGTAGAATTTACTGCACTATCGAAAGCGATACTATGGCCACTGTTAAAATCAATGAAGAAGGTAGAATCCAAGAAACAACCATTGTCTAGATTTATCATCCTCACCGTATACAGATCTGAGGAGAGTGTGTCTGTTTTAGAAGAGTCGGTGGCTACCAAAGTTTGACTTCCAATGGCAGGACTTGGGAATGGTTCTTGTCCCCGATACCATTCGTAGGTAAAGCCTGCGAGGTTGGCATTAGGGGTGGTTTCCGCACTGATTACGGCGGTGGCCCGGGTTGGGTTAGTGCTTCCGAAACAGGTTCCTGCGGTGGTGGTTCTGAATTCATCTACAATAATGGTAGCTGTAGAATCAAGGATGGTAACGGTTGACTCATCAGATTCACAACCAGTATCATTATTGCGCACGGTAAGGGTATAATCTCCAGGTAACAGGCCGGAATATACCGCGGTGGTGGCAGAGGAGTCTATATACCATATCAAGGCGGAATCGCCTTCGTACCAATTGTAAGTGTACCCATTTACTGGGGTGCCCCAGACCGCTTGGCTGATAGCATTGGTAGCATCCGCCGCGCCATTGGGTGGCGCACAGATAGTGTAGTGGGTAAGGTCAATAAGGTTATTGGTAATGGTTGGGTCCACCAACGAATCCTCTACCGACCATTCCGTGGTATCTGTACAAGCATTATCCAGATTGGTTACAAGCAGGGTATAGGTTCCAGCAGACAACGAATCTAGAAGTGATGAATCGCTTGGGTTGATGGAAATTTCTAGCCTTGAAGAGAGCAAAGTATTTTGCCCATTGAACCATTCAAAGGAATATCCATTGGTAGGTACAGAAAGGTCTACCTCTTGAGCTGTAGCCGAAAGCCAACCGTTGGCCAATGCAGGGTCACAAGCACGTTGGTATTCATCATTGACCGTGGGTACTGGGTAAGTTACATCTTGCAGTACTTCGAATATCTGGGAAGCAGATACACAACTTGTACTATCACTCGTGGCTACCAGGGTATAGGTGCCATCGGCCAATCCATCATACACCGAATCAGTAGACATGATAGGGGAGAAGGCGTTGGGACCATCATACCATTCGAAAGAATAGGTTCCACCATTGGCATTTTGGATGGCGGCAACTCCAGCTGTCAATGAGCCATTCAAGGAACCCAAATCACAGTTTGTCCAAGGAGTAACTACTACTGAAATGGAATCAATGATGGGGGTTACCAAAGTGTCCTTCAGGGTAATCTGCTCGGTGCTCTCGCACAAGGTTTCCAGGTTTTGAGCAGACAAAGTGTAAATTCCTGCGGCCAGGGAATCAACTATGGAATCATTGGCTAGCAGGGCACTCATATTGGTAGTAGCTCCTTCGTAGAAGGCATAGGCATATCCCAAAGCAGGCTCCCCGCCACTCGGCATGGTTGCTTGTCCAAGTGCCCAACCGTTGGGTATGGTATCACAACTAGTTTGGTCGGAGAAGCTAGTGAAGGTTATCTGAGGGAAAACTACCGATTGGTCTACTACGAACGATTGGGGTTGCGATTCACAACTGGTGCTGTCACTTATGGCTACCAAAGTATAGGTGCCAGGCGCAAGACCATCGTATAGTGAGTCGGTAGAGGCAATAGGAGCAGAAGCACTCCCTCCATCATACCAATTGAAAGAGTAGGGAGCTCCATTGTAATTTTGGATGGCAGCTATGCCCGCAGTGAGCGCACCATTGTAGTTGGTCGTATCACAATTGGTCCAAGGTGTGTTCAATACCGAAGCAGAATCAATGATAGGAGCTACTAAAGTATCTATCAACGTGATTTGATCAATGACCTCACATTGGCTGCTATTATTGATTGCAAGTAGGGTGAAGATACCCGCTGCTTGCCTTTGACTAAAGAAAGAGGAGTCCTGAACAATCGTATCCCCGAAAATGGTTGCTCCCCGGTACCATACATAGGTGTAACCAGCGGCAGGCTCCCCGCCAGAGGGCATAGTGGCTTGTCCCTGAGCCCAAGCATTGGGCACGGTACAGCTTGTCTGGTTCGATGAATCGGTGAAGGTTATTTGAGGGTAAACCGCTTCTTGTAACACCGTGACCGTAGCCGGATCGGATTCACAAGCGGTACTATCGCTAATAACTCGCAAGGTGTATTTCCCATCCCTTAGGCCTGAGTATACAGAATCTGCGAAGGCAATAGGTGCAGTTGCATTGGCACCATCGTACCAATGGAAGGTATAGGACGCTCCGTTGTAATTTGTAATTGAGCCATTGCCTGCAGCTACCTCCCCGTTGAAGGAAAGGGTGTCACAATTGGTCCAGTTAGTTACATTAATCAAAGTAGTATCCAACACAGGGGCTATCAGAGAATCAATCAAGGTTATTTCTCCGGTGCCCTCACACCCTGTTGCGTTGTTCATGGCATACAGGGTGTAAATTCCAGCGGCTAACTGATCTGCAGAGGAGTCATTTACGATCAAAGCAGAGGAATTAGTAGTGGCTCCTTGGTAGAAGGCATAGGTATACCCTGAGCTCGGCTCTCCTCCTGATGGCATGGTAGCCTGACCCGTAGCGAAGGCATTTACATTTAGATTGTCGCAGCTACTTTGATAGGAAGAATCGGTGAATGAAATGACAGGATAAACTTTGGTGTCTCCTACAGTGAAGGTCCTTTCAGCAGTGGGGCAGGAGGTGGAATCATTGGTGACTACCAAGGTATAATTCCTATCCAAAAGACCCGTGATATTCTGCCCCTGGATATCGGATGGGCCCACCGCATTGTCTCCAATCCACCATTCATAGCTATAGGTGAAAGGATTGACCTGAGTAGGCTGAGGGCTGACAGCGTTGTTAGCTACTGACAAGGCTCCTACAGCAGCCGTCGAATCACAGACTGAGTTAGGAGTTATCGTAACCCGGCTAGCATTGAGGGTAGGAATTACTCTATCGTCAGCTACCGTAAAGGTGGTGTCTACTACACAACCGGTAACGCTGTTGGTCGCTTTGATGGTGTAAACTCCGGCATCTAACCCAAAGGCCAGGCTGTCTCCGTCAAAAGCACCACCATCTAAGCTTACGGTTGTATTATCTCCATCAAACCATTCAAGCCCAGTATTCGTCTCAGGTGATAGGATCGTAGCTTGAATGCCTACTAATTCTACCTGCTGGTCATTACGGGCACCACCGGTGCTGGAGGTGAAACCAAAGAATACATAGGGATCACCACCGAAGAAGTCGTTGACCAAATCACGAGTATAATCAACCAGTTGTCGGCCATCGAAAATTACCAACAAACGGTTGGCGGAAGCATCCCAGCTTATTTGTACCTCGTAATCTACTCCATCCTCGAAGTTATCTATGGAGGGATCCATACGAATGGGGCCCACTAAAGGGGTACCATAATCATTCCGGGTGGCTGTATTGAGCACGGCTACGTGGTCCTCAGGAATGTCATTAAACCCATTTTCTGGTGGTCCAGGGTTTCCAGCCCCATTGTCCCAAGAGTCAAATTCAATCGCTACTCCTGGATTTAAGGTTGAAGCTCCCATGCCTTGGCCCGCTTCCCCATAAGCAAACCGACCGTCGGGATCATTGTGGAATACAAAGCCGATGCCATCGGCTCCGCCGCCGTCCCGGCTTCCCAAGTTGAGGATGAAATCAAAAATGAAGTCTTGATTCAGAGAAACCTTATCGTTGAACCAAGCGGCTCCTGCTTGGTTATTGACGTCCGGCGTCATCTGGAAGCGGTTGTCAGAAACGACTGTAGTAGAACCGGCTACGGAGAAATTATCGGTCACAGATCCTACCGTGTCACTCCAGTTATAGGGTGTGTCTTCTGCTGAGACTACTACTAGTCGCCCATTAGTATTGTTAGGGTCGCATGAGGTATTGCCAATGTTCTCATAAAGTGTAAGAGAGGGGAATATCAAAGAGTCTGCTATGCTCAAGGAAGTAGAGTCTGCACAACCTGAAGAGTTTGCGGTGGCAATGATGAAATAGTCCCCGCCTACCATGGAGTTGCGTCTCGCAAAAGAATGGTCGGGTGCCGGTTTCCACTCATTATCAAACCACTCAAAACTGAAGTTGGTAGTATCACCTCCTACACTTACCAGGCCGAAGCCGTTTCCTCCTACACAATAATTATTATCCGTAGCGATGTCTACTCTTGCGGTAGGGTAAATGATGCCCGTCCCCGTACTATCTAGCGTAGTAAGTACATCACAACCCGTGCTATTGTCTGTTACCCGTACGGTGTAAACAGGACCAGAAGAAATTCCCGTGGCATTTTGACTATTACTGATCACGTTCCCTTCCCCTAGGTTCACCGATACTTCCCATACAAAGCTGTATTGGTTGGGATCGTCACCTACCGAATCGTTATCATCAGTAGGGTTTACGATGGCGATCAGTTCACCATTGGGCGTGCCACATGAAGTATTTACTGATACCTCATCAATTCTTGCGGATAACGTGGAGTCCTCGGTAACCCGGAGAATCTCAACGGTAACCGTATCTGAGTTACATCCCAAATCATTATTCTCTGTATATGCAGAGTAGAAGCCTTCTTCCAAATTGGCATAGTTAGGGCCAGTGAAATCGGCTGGTCCGGAAGGAGTGGCTTCGTCGAACCAATAAAAAGTAAGTCCAGCGGTGACTGAGTTGCCTAAACTATCCACGAAAAATGCCGAAGCACTTCCTGTATTGGTTGTTAGTGAATCCACACACTTCAAATTCGGCGAAACTGCCAGGGCCGTAATGGGATTTGGCGCGGGTTCGATGTCGATAGAAGCGATATTGTTGGAGTAGGTACACTCTTCAATGACTGCCGTAGAAGGATAGTTTATACCAGGAGTAGCTGTTCCATCGTCGTTGATAACGACGAAAAGAGTGAAAGAACCATCCGGAGAGAAGGCGGTTGAGGTGGCTTGAGCCGTTAAGGAGTAGGTGATGGTATCCCCAACAGGGGCGTTCAATGGAATGATCTGAGTGTTCAGCTTTGTGGTACTTGGAAGCTCAGGATCACCATCATAGTAGGTGACAGGCAAATCGCCTGAAATGATAATGTCACCGGAATTAATAATATCAATCTCAAGCCCAATCTCCGTTTCGCCGCAGGTAGGTTGGGCGGTCATGACCAAGGAGTTCTCGATGAAGGTTAGGTCTGACTGAGGGAATTCTAAACAACCGGACTCATCTAAATAAGGTGCTTGATTCAAGAAGGAGTTGATAGGACGAACCTGGCCAACTACGGGATTGCCGTTCACATCCGGATCGCAAAGGGTATCCGAAAAAACCGCATTGTGCTTTTGTAGTTCTCTAGGGACGGTAAGATCATCGTTGATGTTTACGTTGAAGTAGCCGTGCTGATTCCAAAGACGACGTGCAGGCACCCATTTCTGACCGGGAGCGGCTCCATAAAGCCTTAAAAATCCGTTGTTGTCCGCATTGTGAATGGGGCTAGCATTGGGTTGACACCCTACCACGATTTCTGTTATTCCGTCTCCGTTGATATCGGCTACAATAGGGTAGTCCGTATAGGTGCCAGCAGGACATCCCTCATGGTTGGTGTTATAGGGGTCACCGGTGGCGCCGTCTATTATGTATAGTTCGTTGGTAGATCGGTATACAACCTCAAAACTACCGTCTCCATTAAAATCAAAAACGGCGGTACCCGTAAGTGCCGACCCATCAGCATAATTCTTCTGCCAAAGGAGATCAAACTGTCGAGTGGAAAAATCTAAGGAATAGGCAAATAAGTCATCATTGTTGAAGGAAATATCGGGATCATTATCTCCATCCAAATCCGCAATATTTACGCGACCAGGGCCCCAGCGATTAGCTCCGCCAATAGGCTTGGGTACAATTAATTTTATAGTATCATCCACAGACTGGACATCCCAGAACCAAATTTCAGCCTTTCCAGTGCTGTTATCATGACCTGTTACAATGGCATCCAAATCACCATCCTGGTCCAAATCTGCTATGGAAGTGAAGTGGATATTGTTGCCTTGACCTGAGGTAATGAATCGATTATTGGCATTGTAGTTGGCCAGGGTTCTTTCTAGGCTGAAGGTACCCGTAGACACATCTACAGCGAATACCTCTTCACCAACCACTAACTCAAGGCCCTCACACAGTCCACAATCACCTGTGGGT
>JBCBHI010000259.1:0-6444 GCA_038525885.1 Bacteroidota bacterium | reverse complement strand
CTGGTAGCCCAGGTAAGTGGTGTAGGTGGTATTAGCTACAAAGGCGATCCGGAGAATGTTTCCCAGAATGTATCCGGCATAGGCTCTATCAGCGAAGCCCGCTGATATATACAAAGGAAAATAGAAAGCCCCCGGCTCCATGGAACCGGGGGCTTTTTTATACGCTAGTTTTGGAGCAGGAGGTTAATCCTCGTCCAAAATAGCATCAATACGGGCAACTACATCCTCTAGGTGGATGCGTGTCATCCGGTCACGTGTACGGCCAGCTGCCCCATTAGCGTCCCGGCGCAAACGTTTCAGCTCTGACCGCACAATCGCCCGAAGGTCTGATTGGCTAGCATCGAACGGAAAAGCATTTAAGAATGACGCGAATGGCCCTCTAGGTACACGTGGGGTTTCCTCAGTCATTAGGTACTCTAGGCGCTCAATGTGTGCCCGCTGTAGATTACGCCGATAGGTATCCGTAGCAGCACCAGTACGTAGCTCAGACCAAATTCCACTCCGCAAATCATCAAACAGCTCAACCACCGTATAGGCTTCATCGCCCATCCGGGTCTCAGCCTCTAGCATACGGCCCAACCGTTGGAACTCCAGTACACTTTGCAATGCCCCTACCTGGCGGCGACGAATACGGTCAACGATACCTATGGCTTCTATCCGACCAAGAATGTCTTCATATATCATCCAGTCGGGTGTAGCGAATACATTGGCGTTGATCCAAGTTACCGCACGCGCTTGCTTCTCTTCTGGCACAAATTCAAACACCATACCTTCTTGCTCGTAGGTCTTATCTGTCTCATACACCCCGCCAATGTTGGACCTTACGTGGCCCACATAGCGGTTCCACTGCCCCACTACTTGGCCGTATAGCTCTTCCAAATCATCGTAATCTTTACCATCCTCGGCAGTCCAGTCTATCAGGTTGGGCAGAATCCGCTTTAGGTTAGCAATCCCGTAGTCACTCGCTATCATAGCATCATCACCCAGGTCCTCCGTTTGTGCTCTTGGGTCCATCACGTTGAAACTTTGTCGGCCAAAGTGATAGATAGGGTCCCCGGCACGCTCCAATATCCAAGAGTTCAAGATTGCCTGTTCTGATTCCGGAGTCTCAGATTCAAACCAAGTATACCCCCATTTGATAGACCACTTGTCGTAAGGACCCACACGAGGGAACAAAGCAGCACCGTCACCGGGCTGTGCCACATAGTTGAACCGGGCATAGTCCATAATAGAAGGGGCCGTACCCATTACTCGCGTAAAGGCTGGTGATCGCAATGAATCCACAGGGTAAGCAGCACTAGAACCCATGTTATGAGGTAAGCCCAAGGTATGTCCTACCTCATGGGCAGCTACAAACCGAATAAGCTCACCCATCAACTCATCTTCAAATTTTACCGAACGAGCCTCCTCGTTCACTGCCGCTGTCTGGATCAGATACCAGTTGCGCAGCAGGTTCATCACGTTGTGATACCAGTTGATATCTGACTCAATGATCTCACCAGTACGAGGGTCAGGTGTATGTGGGCCGCGAGCGTTTTGTACCGTTGTGGCAAAGTACCGGATCACCGAATACCGCGCATCTTCCGGACTCCAATCCGGATTTTCTTCTGGTGTAGGCGCGCGCATGCCCATAATGGCATTTTTGAAACCTGCCTCCTCAAAAGCTACTTGCCAGTCATTTACTCCCTGGATCAGGTAAGGAACCCACTTCTCTGGCGTAGCCGGATCCACATAGTAGATAATCGGCTTTACAGGCTCTACCAACTCACCACGCAAGTAAGCTTCAGGGTCCTTGGGTACCAGCCTCCAGCGGCGCAAATAGGTTACGCTAGTAGCCTTTTGGGTATCCATACCGTAGTCCACCTGAGTCTGAGTAAACCAACCCACCCGGTCGTCAAATATCCGCGGCTGCATCGGCCTTACTGGTAACAGTAGCATGGAGTTATTCACCTCGATGGAGATAGTACCCGTACTGGCATTGCTAGGAGCTTTGGTAGCCTCATAGGTGAGTACCGTACGCACCTCCACGTTGGTAGGGTAGCTGTGTATATGCTCTATGAAGGAGCGGCTCTTATCTAGGCGGCGTACGCCTAAGGCTTGCCGACGGGACTGGGGCAGTCCCAAAGCGGCTACGTCTTTGTTGAACAGTGTAGAAGCTTCTATCACTACACCGGCGCTGTCTTTTGCTAAAGATTTGATATCAAAAGAGGCCAGAATCGGTTCAAAATTGGAATTTTTCACCGATTGGTATACCGGCAAGGAGTCAGCGGCTATGTTGTTGTATGCCACCACCCGCAATAGCAGACGGTCTTCCTTCTTGTCCCACCGTAGCACCTGAAAATTGAGCCGTTCACCACCGTTACCCAATCCGCTTGCCGTCTTGGCCAATCGTGTTACATTCAAAAACTCGCGCCCAATAAGGGTATCAGAAATCTCGTAGTAGTACTTGTCGTCTACTTTGTGAACATGGAAAATTCCTTCGTCGGTCTCGGCATCTTTGGTAATTACTGAGGCATAGGATTTCATGCCTCCCCTATCCCGGCCACCGCCACCAGAACGGCCAGCCGTAGGAGCTGAGCTCGAAGTGGCGGCTTTATCAGCAGTACAACTGATCAAAGTGACCAGGCAAAGTGCTACTGCAAAGCCAGTTTTTGTAAATACTTTCCTCATCATTAGGAGTTTAAATTGAAAACGGATCGAAGTTAGATTATTTTCATGCGATGTTGGGTCGGCTAATGGATAGATGGGCCCGTTAATACGATTTTTCCAAGATGCCTTTTTGATGTAAGGCAAAACTTTGGTGCAAATGGGGTACGATGTAGTGGTTGTGGGTGGGGGCCTTGCCGGATTAGTCAATAGCCTGGTTTTGGCTAAGGCTGGTTTGTCGGTTCTGGTGGTGGAGAAGAAAACCTATCCCTTTCACCGGGTGTGCGGAGAGTACATTTCCAACGAAGTAATCCCATTTCTGAAGAGCCTGGATGCCTACCCTGCCGAGCTGGAACCAGCGCAGGTCACTCGGTTTCAGCTCACCTCCGTATCTGGCAAGCAGATGATGATGCCCCTCGACTTGGGTGGGTGGGGCATCAGCCGCTATGCACTGGATGACTTCCTGTATCAGCGGGCTCTAGCCGAAGGGGTATCCTTCCGGCTAAAAACCCAGGTAGAAACGGTTCGGTTTCAAGAAGGCCAGTTCGAGGTAGTGCTTGCCAAAGGGGAATCGATTTTCAGCCCGTTGGTCATCGGGGCTTTTGGTAAGCGCAGCAAGGTGGACAAAGCCCTGGACCGCCAGTTTATCAAGGAGCGGTCAGACTATATTGGGGTGAAGTACCACATCCAAACGGATTTCCCTGATGATCTCATCGCCTTGCACAATTTTGCCGGAGGCTACTGTGGACTTAGCAAGGTGGAGGGCAACCGTTACAATCTATGCTATCTAGGAAGCCGCAAGCACTTGCGGGAGCACGGTTCTATCGAGGATATGGAGGAAGCCGTGGTCAAGAAAAATCCCTTCCTAAGGGAGGTATATACTAATAGTGACTTCCTCTTCGATAAGCCTGAGGTAATCAACGAAATCAACTTCAAGCCCAAAAAGCCTGTAGAGGGCCACCTCCTGATGACAGGAGATAGCGCAGGCCTGATCACTCCCCTTTGTGGGAACGGTATGGCCTTGGCCATTCACTCGGCCAAGCTATTGTCCGAACTGATTCTGAAACATTACACCCATGTGGGTAACTGGGACCGGGCTGCTTTGGAGAAGGAATACACTAAAACGTGGCAGAAACACTTTGCCCTCCGCCTTTGGGCAGGCCGAAAGATCCAAGGTTTGTTTGGGGGAGAAAGCACCTCCAATCTGGCGGTGAACTTAGGCAAGAAAACTCCCTGGATTGCGAAGCAATTGATGGCCCGCACCCACGGTAAGCCTTTCTAGACGTTATTCCGCGGTCGTGCCTTGGGCTCTAAGTCAATCTGTGTGACTTGCAGGGAAAGGAAATCGATCACATCGCGGGCGTCAGCCGCCAACTCGTTGTTGGCTACAGAATACTTCCGACGATTGATGGACATGGCCCATGCAAAAAAGCCAATCAAGACCATGGCCAGTAAACCTGCGAATAGGATGGCCATCCTACGGTTAGTATCGGACTGTTGCTGCTGTTCTTCCAGAAGGTCAGTCATGGCCTGCTCCTTCAGGTTATCCAGGTCATATATTCCTTCTAGTTGTTTTTGGGCTGCCTCCGTCAACGCTTGTTTCTCCAGCAAGGCCTCAGCTTCTAGCATTACGCTACGGGCCAAGGCAACCTTGCCCATGTCATGGTAGAGGTTTTGGAGGCGGTTCAACCCTTTATGGATGCTAGTAAGAACCCCAATGTTCGACTCCGAAGCTACTTCCCAATTTCTCAATTTTTCCAGGTAGAAAACTGCAGAATCCAACTGCCCCATCGCCTCATAGGAGATGCCTGCATTGTAAATTCCAAGGTAGAAGGAAGGATCAGAGGCTACGGAAGCAGAATACATATTGGCAGCCAGATCGGCATTACCAATTCTATCCTGAATCAGGCCTAATGTATTGAGAATGTACGTGGCATCTTCACCCGTCTCATGGCAAAGCTCAAGGCATTCTTGTGCCATCGACAAAGCGGCATCAAAATCCTCTAGGTAATAACTATTCAGGCTCAACCACTCCAGTTTGTTCTTTCGGGTTACGGGAGAATCAGGAATTTTATTGATGATCTCCGAAGCCTCTTCCCATTTGTCCTGATAGGTAAGTGCACCACCCAAGTTGAATAAGATAAAACGATAGTGATCAGATTCGGTATTGTCGCCTACAGCTTCATAAGCTTTCCAACCGTACTCCTCCGCTTTATCCCAAAAACCTCTACTGTAGTAGAAGTAAGATAAAGCATTGTAAGTCTGAGTTTGGAGTCGATTGTCCTTAGAAAGGTCAGAATAGTACTGGGCTTTGATTAAAGACTTAAACCGATCTTCTTGAAGACCTTGTGCGGTGAAAATATGGTGCTTCAAGAAAAAAGCCCGGGAGGCCAACTGATAGTCCCCAGAGTTCACACTCTTATCGGAAACAATGTTTAGCTGAGTAAGAGATTTTTCGCTGTCCGTTTTCCAGGTAGAAAGCGCTTCGCGATAAAGTTGGTCCAAATCACTCACCATTTCCTCATTGGAGGTACAACCTCCCAGAAGGAATATGAGGATTAGGAATGTGATTGAACCAACTCGCATGATTAAGATAAATGCTATTAAGAATTAAAGGAACGGATTGAGATCAGGATCAGGCAACCCTGTTCCACCCCCAGTCCCTTCGCCGGAACCTTTCTTTTTTCTGTCATCATTGGTAGTTCCTGCTCCTTCGGTTCCATCTCCGGATTCACCACCTCGTATAGAAAGATGGTTCATTGCATTGCTCCGAAGAGCGAACTGTTCGAAGTTACTAATAGACTTTTTCATTTTGGAATACGCTAATTTAGTAATAAAGAAAATACTCGATTATTTGACTCGTGTAACTTGAAAGCAAGTTTAGCAAGAATAGTTAAGGTTTTTAAACAGTTTATCGAAGTTTTTTTACGATTAATCGACATTAGCTCTAAAAATGACAATTTTGAATATGTAAGATTTCAGCCCAAAAGTGAATTTTTGTGCTTAGAATTGTTCAAATGGCGTTTTTTTAGACTAAAAAATTGTATTAAAAAAAAGATGTATACCAAAACTGTAAAATTGAATATTTCCAACACGAAACTGCCTTCAGAGCACACAATTGTGACTTTCAAAGGTAGAATAGGGGAAAATGAGGAAGCCTGCTTAAGTGGAAATTTCCCTTGTCCATAATTTGCTACTCGCAGGGCTTCCTCAAATTGCTACCATACGTAGCCGTAACTTTTTATAAATCGGACAGAAAGTTTTCGATGTCGTCTATTTTCTCGGGAGTACACCGTCCAGAAGTGGCATACACGATGGTTCCTTCCTCATCTAACAGGAAGACATAGGGCTTATTTTTCCCGTCAAATTCTAGTGCTCTTTTGTACTCTTCGAGCCCCCCTACATAGAAAAGAACCAAAGGATGCAAGCGATAATCCAGCCGCTTTTGGGCACTCTCTCGGGCGGGCTCGCTAGCTACCCGTTTGGCACCAGTAAACATGGGAATGAAGTATACATTGATATCGTAGGAGAAGGCAGCAAACAAACCGGCATTTTCGGGCTCTTGCACAAACTTTCTCACTACCGGCTGGAACCAACTTTCCAGTTGTTGTTCGGCTTTTTTTGAGTAAGCCATGCCCACCAGCGTGTACTTACCGTTGGTGCTATCCGGTATGATAACTGGAGTGTCGTCCAGGGTCTGACCCGATAGAGCAGGGAAGGGGGAGCCTATTTGACCCAGAGCCGACAGGCTAATGCTTGCTGCGAGAGCAAGACTGAAGTAGAATTTTTTCATAGGGG
>JBCBHI010000258.1:0-6538 GCA_038525885.1 Bacteroidota bacterium | reverse complement strand
TTCTCCACCACAATAGCCTGCGTGGCGGTTCGTCGAATCTGCCACAGCGAATCCAGGCGCCAGTCTTGCGTACTGTCGCTCCTGGAATAGCGACGAAGATAACGTGTTGTGTCCTCTCCGGCAATACTAATCACCTCCCCTATTTGTTCCCGTAGCCAATACCTTAGCGTATCCGGTGCACCTACTAGTGGGATAGAAATTTCTTCCACCTTAAAGTCACGGTACCAACCAGAGTCTATCGGAAAAAAGGCGTAGCCCACCCTATCAAAATCAGGCGAAATGGTGGAGGTTTCACATCCCACCCATACCAAGGCACCCAGAAATAAGATAATCCAGTAGCTTTTCATCTAAACTCAAAAATAGAGCATAATCGCCGATTATACATTGTTACTTTACAATCCTTTAGATTACCACCAATAAAGGTTCCCCTTAATGTACAAATACTACTTGTTCGGTACTATTACGTATTTTATTCAGATTATTAATAAAAGTAATATTCTAGCAGAATTCCGATTTGAAAATCGATGTTAACTGGACTACATTGAAAATGTTTCCTCGGATGAAAATTTTCAGCAATGCGACATACCAAAACCCGTCCCCAAATTACCTGCGAAGAGTGCCGTAGTCGATCCTCATCCATGTTTAGCGTACTTTGCGCTCATGAACTAGCTACCATTTCTGAAAATAAGAGCTGCACTATATACAAAAAAGGACAAATTCTATTCCATGAAGGCACCCGTCCCCTAGGCATCTTTTGTATCAATTCGGGCAAGGTGAAGGTGTACAAAATTGGTACCGATGGAAAAGAGCAAATCATCCGGATTGCTGGTAAAGGTGATTTGCTTGGGTACAAAGCCATGCTAGGCGAAGAGTACTATGCCGTGTCAGCAGAAACCCTGGAGGACTGCACCATTTGTTTTCTCTCCAAACACAACTTTTTAGAAACCCTCAACGAGTCCAGTGAGCTTAACCAGCGAATAGTAAAACAGATTCGCCATGAACATGGCATGCTGGTAGATGAGGTAACCAATCAAGCACAAAAGTCTGTCCGGGAGCGCTTTGCCATGGCCCTACTCAAGCTAAAAGACACCTATGGACTGGACGGTCATGAGGACGGACCTGTCGAAATCAACCTCACCCGGGAGGACTTGGCCAACTTCGTCGGCACTGCCACGGAAACGCTCATTCGGCTGTTGCATGAATTTAAAGAAGACGGCATGCTAGAAACACAAGGCCGCAAAATCCGCATCATAGACAGCAAGCAACTGGTGAAGGTGGCCCGAATGATGTAAGGGCATCACAGCCGATCAATCACCTCAACCAGCTGTTGGGTGAGATCTTTGCAATACCGCAGGGCAGCATCGTCTACCTGAGTGAGTGGCACCTCAAAGTCTTTCAAATAAGCGTAGAGCTTCTCCACATCACCATGGGCTACCATCTTAGCAGAAGCCATCGGCTCCAGAATTTTAGCTAAATCTCCATCCGTAGGTCCCAGGCCTAAAATGGGCCTACCAGAGGCCATGTATTCGAACACCTTGCCGGTAACGATGCCCTTAGCGTTGGGAGCATTATTTACAACTACCAATAGTAGCCCAGACCGCTTTAGGTAGTTAAACACCTCCGTGTGAGGCACATAGGTCACGTGATCTAGAATTTCCCCAATACCAAACTCTTCCATAGAGCCCACTACCGACTGCCCTACACTCCCCACAAGTCGCACCTTGAATTGCTTATACTTTGCTGGCTCTCTTTCCTTAAGCAGCGCCAATGCTCGCCAGAGCGTCTCAGGGTTACGGGTTTTACCAATCACTCCCACATGCGTGATGACGATGCCCTCGTCTATGGTTACTTCTTGCTTCGGAAAATCATCTAAATCGAAACCATTGGTAATCACCTCTACGGAATGAGCTCCCATTTCAACGAACTCCTCTCCCATCGTATACCCGATGCCCACCACCTTGTCCGCAGTGCGCAGCACCTGGCCTTCCAACTTACGGTGCTTTCGGTCTGCCCATTTGGCCAAACTCAAGTCGGTATAGAAATCAATATTCGTCCAGGGATCTCTAAAGTCTGCCAACCATTTTAGAGCAGGGATCCTGCGTTTGGCTCGCAAGGCTATCAAATGGCAAGTATGCGGAGGTCCGGTAGAAATAACGGTCTCAATCCCCTGTTCCTTCACATAGCGCACCATAGCCTTGGCAGCAGGTCGTATCCAGAACTTGCGGGCATCTGGAATAAACAGGTTGCTGCGCACCCAAAGGGCCAACCGCTTGGCCAATCCTTGGTTGCCACCGTCTTGAATGGAGCTGGCCTGGATGGCCTTTTTCTTCTCAACTCCAGTTACGCGTTGGTACCAGCCATAAGGCTCCCAAATGGGCACCTTAAGCAAATGCACATTGTCGGGCACATCCTGAAACAATTCCTCGTCTATCTGAGGGTAAAAAGCCCCTGAAGGAATCAAAATATGCGGCTCTATTCCCATAGCAGGCAAGTACTTCACAAACTTGAGCCAGCGTTGTACTCCGCTACCACCACTGGGTGGCCAGTAATAAGAAACTATCAGGACTTTCTTCATCGGGGTGGCCGGTACCAAAATATTGCGCAAAGTAAACAAACTTTGGTATGGCGAAGGCATGTTCAGGATTAGGAATCTTTCCGTAATCTTGCCCCTATGGAACTGGCCGAATATGTGCAATGGGCTCGTAAGCAGCAGCCCTTTTCTCGCTTAGGGTTCTTTTCGCAGCCGGTACTGGCTACCCATGGCCCCCTGGCAGGCCAGATGCTAAAGATATACCCACCCATAAGGCAGGAGGCCAAAGCCCGCAGATTGGCCCTATTACACGAGGGCTATGCCAGGGAACTAGCCGCTACCGGCAGGCGGATACCCCTCACCCGTATGGAACTGGTACCCATGGGCAATCGGTGGGTACCGATGATCATCCAGGAAGCATTTGCAGAAGAGGACCTAGTAAGGCAAACCTTGGAGCGGTTAGATTCCTTTTCTGAATACCAGAGAATAGTAAATCTGATTCTCAAGGACACCCTGCTCTATTTGGACAACCGAGCCTATAACCCTCAATTGGAACTCGGTTTTCACCCCACCCTCAGAAACTACGCCCTGCGACTCAACAAGCTCTATTATTTCGATACGTTTCCTCCCATGAACCTGCCTCAGGCAGAACTCAACAAAATCATTCGGCAGTCTTTACCCCAAGCCTGGTTGCGGTACCTCTCCTGGATTTTTCCCAGAATTCTCAATCGGGTAAGCCATGAATACTATGACCCTACAGCCATGATTACGGGCATCGTGGGTAGCGCCTGCAGACTCCGCCCAGAATGGTCTGACCAAACGCTATCAGGGTGTCAGGAATACCTTTCCCAGGAAATTTCTACAACGATTGCATTAGCCCCAATTCTTGAAAAATTACAATCGAAACCAAAGCTAAGTACAGCATGGACTACTATTAGGAAATTGACCAAAAACATAGGAAAGCCCAATAATTAGTCATTTTTCAAGCCAAATAAGCGCAATATTACAATCAAAATCTCACCAAATATTATTCGTCGTACGCAAAGGTCTATTCATATAATTCAACATTGAGTCTATCTTAAAGTCCTATCTATTTGAGGAACCTCCCGTTAGGACTAACAGGCATGACAAAAAGGGATGGGCAGAAGCGGCCTCGTCACTAGTAGAATAATAGAAAGTAAAAATTATCTTTTTCAGTTGTGGCAAATCCATTCAAAAGAAATAAATGGCTAACAACTGGGGCAGAATAAAATTGCATAGAACTAAGTTTTCAGGATAAAGTCTTTCATGTTGATCAGGATAAGTAAATAGTTTGTGTTGTGTAAGTAGGAAAAGTTAGTTGGCTATGTTCTCACCAGATGATTATCTTCCTACAGATAGCTTACGGTCTTATTCGGCACATAAAACCTAAGCAGTTTCAGGAAGAATTGGGTGAATAGTTGGAGAATTGATGTTTAGTGGAGAGAATTTGACCCAAAGATCCCAAGAACCAATCAACGCACGGCATGGGATCGGGGCTACTCAGTTTTGGGTAGCCCTTTTTTTATGCACTAATGGTATAACTCTTCCCGTTTTACCACACTTGTTGACCAAAAGGTGTGTAGGTGGGGAGAAAAAGGAGTTCCCAATTTATCCCCCCTTTGAGTGGTGATTTATGCTTTATCGAAAAATTACATTGACTCATCTTTCATTCCTTCCTGGATAGCTAATAAACCAGCAATTTTTACAGGTTTAATTCATATTTATCTATGGATTATACCAAATACCCCGTCATTTATTCGAACCCAGAGAATAACATCTCTTTGCATCGCCCTGATATCCCGGGGTTTATTTTCATGCAGCTGTCCGGTAAGTTGGGGCTTAGCGACTACAAAGCGGCTTTTATGAAGGCCACCGATGCCTTGGAAGATACGGGTTCCCAAACCTTGCTAGTAGAAGCTAGTACCTTAAATCAAACCGACCCAGAGGGACGTGCTTGGCTTATGAAAAAGCATTTGCCCGAAACAATGAAACGACTGGGCCGGCTCAACATGGGCATGGTAGCACCACGCAACATGTTTCAAAAACTCACGCTGAATCTGGCTATCAAAACCTTGAAGGCGCTAGGAAAACCCGTGGACGTAAAAGTTTGTGATTCTATGGAGGATGCCACCAAATGGTTGAGCAAATACGTTGACGTTTCTAAAATGGTGGCCGGCTCTTAAGGACGGTACCAAACAAACCTCCTACCAAATACCAAGACCTACAAGTGCAACTTGGCCAGCCTTCGCGCCTCAGCTAGGGCTTTTTCAGCACGCAGGCTTTGCTCCACGAACGCCTGTTCACAACTCGAAGGGTCGGGGCCTTCGATCATAACCACCCGCCAAGCCCACTCCATATTATCCTCCTCCTTCTTTACCTGGTCATAGGCCTGAAAGGGCAACTCCATTTCCTCTACCAGTGAATCCCTGAGCTGATAGAACTCCCCTCTCCAAATGGGTAGGCTATCCAACTTATGTAATAAGGTAGTGTACTCTTGATTCAGGGTTAGCAATAAAGCCAGCCGTTCCTCCGCTTCCTCCCGCATGGCTACCGATAACCGTGTCTCTCTTTCGCGCTGCATCTTTCGGAAACATGGCCCTAGGCCCGGATAGCTGGAAGCTTTCGTATCCATCCATTCGGAAATCCCCTCGAATTCCTCCAATGCTTTTTCTTCAGGATTCTGACAACCTACCAGGAGGAGAACCAAGGCAATTACAATCGGAGAAACAGATTTCATGGCTATAAGGATAGATTTCCAAAGTAATGAATGCAAGTTTACACCTTCATTCAAGAATAACCACCGGTATGGGCACGAGCAACGGGCCGCAAAAGCAAGAATTTTTAATCATCAACGGACACTGGAACTCCGGCACCACACTTTTGGTGGATTTACTTCGGAAACATCCCGATCTGGATTTCAGGCAGGCAAGGTTCAAACCGGAACTTGAGGAGCGAACTACCCTAAAATTGCTTCGAAACCTGGGATACGAGCCCATTCCATTCGGAGTAAACTATGACTTAGTCACTAAAAACCAAGGCTTTGCCTATTGGGAAGAACCTCCGTTGCTTCCAGAGGGTAAGCTGCTAAAAATGAGTAAGGCTTGGCACCGAAAGTTCAACCCACGCGGTGGTAAGAAGTCTTTACTCAAAAACCCCTGGCTTTTGTTCTACCCGGAGACGCTACGCCAGCTCACCCAGCAAGACCAGGTACACTATATATATATACTAAGGGACGGCCGCTCGCAGGTCACCAGTCGGGACTACTGGAAGAACGAATCTAAGCCGGAACAGCACCTGATAGCGCGCGCGCATTTTTGGGTGTATTGCATGGAGTGGTTTCTGGATAAGTGGCAGCCAGACTCAAACTGCCTGGTGGTTCGATACGAAAATTTGACGGCTCATCCGGAAGCTTCCTTGCAGGAGATTTGCCAACACGCCCAGATCCCTTTCGAGCCGCTACGCAGCCACTTGCCCCCCGCCTTAGAAAACAGGCTGGGCAAATGGAATGCCCTTCCTTCTGATCTGCGTGGCAGCGTAGAAGATATCATTACTCCCATGCAACAACGCCTGGACACCCTCTATCCCGTACGGTAGTTTACTTTTTTTGGGCCCCTTATCTCCTGAGAAGTTGATAACTCTCCTCCTTAACCAAGGAGGAGTGCCCGAAGGGAGTGCGGTTAGGCGTACCTATGGTTTAAGCCTTATCAGACAGTAACTCCCAGAAAATCAAACCCTTCGCCCCTATCGGTAAACTTGCCGATGAGGTTTTGACCCTCTCCGGGCTCCGCCCACCTTTCCCTGATAAGGGCAGGGGTCGCGTTCGACAAGGATTTCAAGGCGTCAAACAAAAATTGTCGGCTCAATATTATGCTTCGCTTTTAATACAGCCCCAATTAGAATCTTTCCCTTTTCATGAGATACCCCCTAGTTCAATGACCAACGCCATACCACCCGGCGAAACTTCTTTTACTTAGGCCAAGCCTACGG
>JBCBHI010000257.1:0-6551 GCA_038525885.1 Bacteroidota bacterium | reverse complement strand
GATGAGGGCCGCTACATCCGCCGTCTCGTCGGGAAATTCCGAACGTTTGGGCCAGCCGTACCGGGCTACCCAATCTTCCAGCGCTGGCAGGTTCTGAGCCCGTATTTCCACTCCCATATAGGTGAGCGGATACAGGATGGGCGGCGTAGGACTCCCCTCACGAATCTGCCGCTCCATGGGTCGATGAAAGAAGCGAAGGGCCTGGTCACGGCGGATCATATCCCACAGTGCCCGGGCAAAGTCAGGGTAGGGTAACTGCCCGTGTGCCGCCTCATACTTGGCTACCTGGTTTTGTTCCAAGGCCGCCCAGCGGGCATCGGTGGTGAGGTAGTACAGCTGCGGGTCCATCAGCACCTGAATGGAGGAGTCCAGGGCCAGGGCCTTTTCCAAGTAGTAGAAGCTGGTATCTGCCGCCTGCGGTGAATACATAAGGGCGGCTATTTGGGCCAATTCGTAAGCATACTGGGGTTCTGTGGGGGCGTTACTGTGCACCATTCGGTAGCAAAGAAAGGATTGTACCAGATCACCGGCTTCTTTCAGGCTGTCGGCCCGATGGATCAAGAAGGGCTGGGCCATAGCCATCCCGTGCAGCAGAAATCCTGCTGCGAGCATAGAGAGTTTTCGCATGAAATTGGAAGTTTAGGAGGAGGAGGATGCTTGGGAGTGCTGGCGCTGGTGCCAACGGTGCAGTACTAAGTACAGCAGCAAGGCCACACCCAACAGGGCCAGGCCATACAGGGTAGTAACCAAAGAAGTACCCACCCCCTGCCAAAGCAACTTAGGCGACACATCTATCTGGCGCTGTTCTATGGCCCTAAATGCCAGGAAGAGGCCTATCCCCTGCCCTAGCATACCTAGCACGCAGGCCAATAGCCCACACTGCCTAAGGTTAGACAGATGGTACCTCACTTTTTGGCTGGCATGCTGACGCTGTATGGCTACCGCTGCCAGCAACCCCTGCCCTACTAGCACGACCAAGAGCAAGGTGAGAATTCCCAGAAAAACAGGACCGCTTTGTTGGATACTTAGCATCATACCTCCTTGTTGATTTATCTACCGCAAAGTACCCTACCTATTCCCCTACCGGGCAAGGTAGTATCCGGCGCTAAACCGGTAGTTCATCGACAAAACCTACCCAATTCTACAAAAAACGCACATTCCTTCTACCTTCGGGCTATGAAGTCTCGGTACCACTTCCTGGTTTGGGGCCTCCTGTTTGGTGCCCTGGTAGCGGGCATGGGGGTACGCATGCACAGCTTTTCATTAGCCTTTTTCTTTGCCTGCATGCTCATACCCGTGATGGCGGCTACCGTCTATTTTTACAACCAGGTGTTGATTCCGAGGTATTTGGTGAAAGGGAGAAACCGTACCTTCCTGCTATACAGTCTCTACACCTTAGTGGTTTCCTGGTGGGTGCAAATGCTAGTCCTGGTGGTTTCCTTTTCCCTGCTGGCCAACTACCAGTTTCAGGCACCTTTCCCACAGGTTTCGGACCTTTTCGGGTTTACTAGCCTACTATATCTCTTGGTGTTCCTGTTAGCCTTCTTCCAATTCTATAGCCGCTACCAGGTGCAGACAGCTGAGGTTGCCAATCTGCAGGAGGAGCTAAGCCGCCAAACCCAAGCCTTCATTGACCTGAGGGTCAACCGGAAGCTACACCGGATTGCCCTAGAGGACGTTCTGTATCTGGAAAGCATGGCAGACTACGTACAAGTGCATGTACTGGAGGGAAAGGTGCTCATTACTAAGGAGAAGATATCTGCCCTTGCCAATCGCTTGCCCTCGGAGTTCATCAGGATTCATCGCTCCTTCCTGGTACATACCCGGTACATTACTACCTACACCCGGGAGCATGTGATGCTGGAAAAGCAGCAGCTCCCCATCGGCCGTACCTACAAGGCTGACACTTTAAAGAGGCTTGAAACACGGTAAAACCGATCTATTAGTTGTAGCAAATCAAAAAGCTATATCTCAATCAGTGGCTACCAACTATCCAGAAATTCTTATAACAAAAATCTAAACTAAATACGGGCTGCTGAAAAATAGTTAACAAGCTCATTAACAATTATTTATGTCACTTTACACTGCTATCAAATCCAAAGTTTTCAGCGATTTGGGTCAAAAAGCTGGGATTTCAATTGCGCCGAGCTTTAGCTCGGTGACCTATGAGCACAAATTATTTGGGCTTCAGCCCAACGATAGCCAGTTTGCTTGGGCTGAAGCCTTGTTTTTATCGATTTCTTTACCATCCGGCTAAAGCCGGAGGCAATTGATGACTTTTTCAGCAGCCCCTAAATAAGAGCTGAGTCTTCATTGTGATGATTACAGCTCGAAGCGAAAACCCCATCTCTGTTGTAGAAAACGAGCCTCAAGCCGCTAATCCATCGAATTTGAGGGCATCCTATCATTCGTACCCCCCAAATAGAACATCCTACAATCGTTTCTTAACCATTCAAAATACCGAATTGGGGGACTATTTTCTTGTGACAGCGCCCTCTACTTTTGCCCCCTACTTCTCTACTATCAGCAATTAAATCTCAAGTATAAACCCAGTAAAGATGAATTTTTGGAAATTAACCCACTTAAAGTATTCTCTCCTGCTAGGATCCATTTTGATGGTCTTTAGTAGTTGCGAACCAGACTCTACACTTCCAGAACCGGAACTAGACACGCAACCTTCCTATGAGGTAGGCGAAGCAGAAACCGAAAGCTCTCACAAGGCCACTACCATGGGCCGCTTCGTCACTAGTGGTTCCGGTGGACATTTTACCGACGGCTCGGGTACGATTACCACCCAGGTGTTTTGGTCGCTATACGAATCTAGCGGTGGCAAGATCAATGGGGTAACCGCTAGTGTGCCTGCCGACTACGTGGTAGTAGGCGGTGGAGCCAGCATCAACTACGGTACTGGCGGTGGTGCCATGATTACGGAGAGCCGGCCGGATGTGAACAACCGCTCTATTTGGGTGGCAAGCTCGTCGGATTTCCACTACCCCAACGAACACCAAATGTGGGTATATGCCGTAGGCATGAAGATATCCGGCGTATCTGCGGCTACCCTACGCCAGTACACCACCGTGCAACTAATGGGCTCACAAAGGTCCCTCAACCCCGACCTAACCTTTGGGGCGCCAAGTGGCTATCAGCTCTTGGGTGGTGGGGTGAAGCTCCTTAGCAACTGCCACAACTGCCTCAACATCCCTCATTTTGTACAGGCCAACTACCCAGTGAATGCCAACCAATGGAATGTAGAAAGCGGCCATGTGGACAACTATGTGTGGAACCAAATCGAAGGCTATGCCATCGGCATCAAATCTATACCCGGCTATGGCTCGGTAGAGATCGGTTTCTTCCAGCAGGGAGCTTCCTACAACAGCGGACCCACCACCCATGATTATTCGGACCTGCCCAACGGTTGGGTACTGGCAGGGGCCGGTGGCTACACGGCAAGTGAGGATCGGTTTATCTACCGCATGCAGCCCTGGAACGGAGGAGTATCGGTAGAATCTAAAGATCATATGGATGTATACCGATCAGGCTATACCCATGCTTACGCCATAGGCGTTCGCAAACCAGTAGCCAACGCCTGTTCTGGGGTATCCTGCCCTCCGGGTTATTTCTGCAACTCCAACACCGGACAATGCGAATACCTGGACATAGGTGGAGGCTGCATTGGCTGTACTCCCGGTCAAATCTGTACTCCTAGCGGGGAGTGCATTGATGCGTTCTAATCCTAAGCCAGGTTGCACTGGCTAGGCAAAAATAAAGGGCCCAGGAAATCAATCCTGGGCCCTTTTATCATCCATTCGAGGTAAAGACTCACTCGTAGGTGCGTAAGGCTTTCAGCAGTTTGGCCCGGGTGGGCATGCTCATTATGGCTCCTGCGGTGAGAATCCCTAAACCTGTAAGCGACATGCCCAATTGCACTTGGGTGTTTTGTTCGGCTAGCTCCGGGTAAGCATACAATCCTCCCACTACACCTGCTATTCCTACCCCCGAGAGAATCTGCCCTACCCGGCGGGTCTTTTGAGCGCGCTCTGCCAGAGCAAAGGCCTCTGGGTGGTCCTGCACATCTTGTAGTACAAACTCAGGACGGATTTCCTTCACCTGGCCATAGTCCTTACGGTAGAAGTATTTTACCGTTTGGCTGGTACCACCCCCTACCCAGTTGCCATAGCCGGTATAGGTAGGATTGTCCCATCGCACCTCCTCCAGCCGGAAAAGTTCTATCCGATCCGAGGCCCAATAGCGTTTAAGCCAGGCCTTGTTTACCACCGGAAACATGCCCCACATCCGGGTTTCTATCTCCGCCTGAACCAGGTGTAGCTCCCTACCCAGATTCGTGATCACATCCACATATTCTACCCAGTCGGCATCTATCTTGTACTGGTCTCTCCATTTGCCTAACCGCACGTGGTGCTGGCCTAGATTAATCCGGTCCGTATACTCCACAGTTCCGTCTTTTAGGTGCACGGCAATGTCTCCGCGGTACGTAGTTTGTGACTGGGCCTGGGCTGAAGAAAAAAGGCCAAGGCCAAGTAAAACTAGGAGCCCAAAGGCTCTATAAGGAAATGGGATGTGCTTTCTCATGGGGTAGTTTCCAATTGCTAACTCAGAATACTACCAGAAGACCCAACATCATGCCAAAACACAATTTTTAATTCAAATAATATTATAAAGAGTGGATTAATAGGGGAAAACTCCGAAAACTTGGAGGCTACTTTTAATAGGTGGTAAAAATGGTACCACAGAGTGAGCAAAGAAGGCACAAAGCCCACAAAGATTTTAAATAAATCAATGGAGGCCTTTGTCCATATTGTATCCTTCATAGCCAAAGCGAAGAAGGACTCTTTTTTCTCTCCACCTGCACACGTTTCGGTCGACAAGTGTGGTTAAAAATAAGAATGGGCCTAAATCAATCTAAGCTGGATTGACTAGGGCAACCGCATTTAAAAGTTGAGTTAGTAAATCCCCTCCTTCAACAAGGAGGGGAGCCGGAGGCGGGGTGGTTTGGACCTCATCGGCGAGTAACTTATATGCGCCGAACTAGCCGATAATAGTAAAACCACCCCGGGTTACACCCGACCCTCCTTGGCTAAGGAGGGTAATTAAAGAAAGCTGACCTTAAATGCGGTTGCCCTACTGGATTGACCAAAGGTACCTCCCCCCAGAAATATGGACTCCTTGACTGGTCAACAATTAGCAGATAGTTGGGTTAATCAAGTCTTACCCAAAGAAGCCCTATGCACCAGCATCACTCCCCAGAGCAAGTAGTATATACCGGACACCCCCTAGATTCGGCCAAGAAGGTTGCGATACTTACCCACGGCCGGGGAGCGGCACCAGCCAATATTCTGGACCTTATCTCGCATCTTAATTTGGAGGATTTCGCATTGGTTGCGCCTGCGGCGGACCAGCACACCTGGTACCCCAAAAGCTTTATGGCCCCCTTGGAAGAGAATCAGCCTGGTCTGGACTCGGCCCTTGCCCTGTACGCTAGCTTATGGGATGACTTACAAACCCGAGGCTTTGAAGCGCGGCAGGTGGTTTTCATTGGCTTCTCACAAGGCGCTTGCCTTACGCTGGAATTCCCGACCAGGCATGCGCAGCGCTGGGGTGGCATTGTTGCCTTCTCGGGGGCTCTCATTGGTGACCGTATTTACCCAGAACACTACTCGGGTAGTTTGGCAGGTACGCCCATCTTTATGGGGTGTAGCGACCAAGACTCACACGTCCCATTAAGTCGGCTAGAAGAAAGCAAAGAGGTACTAGAGAAGATGGGGGCAGCTCTGGACTTTAAAATCTACCCTGGGATGGGCCACACGATGATCCAAGATGAGTTTGATCATGCCAATGCCATCCTGGACAAGGTTGTCTAGTTGAGTTAGATACTGTCTAGGTAGATGAGGGAAAGTATGGAGCGCTCAAGCCCTACCGAAGCAAGTCTTTAGCGCCCCTCTCTTACTCTACCGATGCTGGTCTAGCATGACGGGGTTGCCGTCTGGGTCAATAAGGATAAAATGCTCTGGGCCTGAGGTAGTCTCGTCGGCCTCCTTTTCGAAGGCTACGCCTTGCTCCTTGAGTTTCTTCTGGATCT
This sequence comes from Bacteroidota bacterium, assembly GCA_038525885.1. Lineage (GTDB taxonomy): Bacteria > Bacteroidota > Bacteroidia > Cytophagales > Cyclobacteriaceae > DMST01. The sequence goes on along the minus strand of JBCBHI010000257.1, from coordinate 454 downwards.
CCCGCACGTCGGTGAATTCTGGTAGGTTTTGAGCCGACTGGTCCCAACCGGGATTGAAGGTGAGGATGTTGTGCTCAAACATCCCCTGGAAAAGCCCAACGAGATGCTCGCCATTCTTCATGATGAGGTAATTGTGTTCTTCGGTTCCGGCAAATGCTTCAAAACCTAATTTTTCGTAGAAGGCCTTAGACACTTGCAAATCCTTTACGGCCAGGCTAATAGAAAAAGCACCGAGGTTCATGGGTGTATCTTTTAAGGTAAAAAATGGTTACCTGAGAAAGATACTGAATTCGGTAGGCAGGTTCCACCCACGGCACGGCTAATTCAGGGCGATTGCATGCTAATCTCGAAAGAAATACTTTTTTGAATAGGATGCTTTTCTGCTTCTATGGGCCCATGAATGCAGGTTTGAGTTGGCTGGCCCTTCAGTTCTTTTTGCACTGGCCAAAAAGAA
>JBCBHI010000256.1:0-6578 GCA_038525885.1 Bacteroidota bacterium | reverse complement strand
GGTAACCCTTGGTTGATGCTAGTTTTTCACCCTGCGGTGGTGGATCACGGTGCCGTAGACTTACTACTCCAAGAACTAACCAACCACCAGGCTGCTTGGCCTGAGCAAGTTAAGGACTTGGCACCCTCCAAGCCGTTTGCCCGGTTTGCCCAATGGCAAGAAAGTTTGCCCGATAAAGCCCGCGATCAAATGGCCTATTTCTGGCGGTCTCAATTGCAAAGCTATACGCATCAATCCTTTTTCCAGACGCCAGCACGCCCATACTCGGATCAACCTTACGGCCAAGCGATACGCTCCCTAAGTTCGGTTGCCCCTGCCCTAAACGAGTTGGCTACCCAGCAAGGCAACCTCCCCAAAGAGCTATTGGAGCTCATCGCCCTCCAACTCCTGCGTAAGTACAGTGGCCGGGAGGATGTAGCCCTGATCACTCCCGTAACCTACCGAGAGGTAAAGGGCCTCGCACCCTTGATTGGCCCCCTGGCCAACCGCATGGTACTGCGTAGCCAAAGCTCCGACACCGTTACGTTTAAGCAATACGCGAACGAGATGGCGAGGGTGAAAGCACAAGCCCTCAAGTTTAAGGACTTGCCGCTGGAAACCTGGACGGAAACTTTGGGGATGGAGATGCCCGAAGGGTGGGCGGATCTCACTTTCCAATACGCGTCGGATGCTTCGACGCAAAACATGGTTTATCAGTCGGAGGGTGGGTTTTCTACTCCTTTGGCCTTGACGATTCGTGAAACGGAAGACGGGCTACAGGCGCAGCTAGATTATGATGCGCGCGTTTGCCCTTCATCCTTCGCAGAAGCTTGGCTAGGGGCTTTTGCCTCTTATGTGGAGGCTTGTGTACAGCATGCAGACCAGCCGCTGTATCAGATTCCTTACCTCCCAGAGGCGGCAGAAGGTGGCGACCTATCTGCGATCCAAAGTACGGGTGCCTATCTGCATACGGCTGACACCATTCACGGTCTTTTTGAAGCGCAAGTAGCCCAGCGGCCGGAGCAAATTGCCATAGTAAGCGGCGAGGTTCGTTTGACCTATGCCGCCCTCAACGAACAAGCGCACGCCCTAGCGGCACATCTACAGCAAGCTTACGATATTCAGCCTGACCAGCGTGTGGGCTTGATGCTTCATCGCTCAGAGCACATGATCATCTCCATCATGGCGGTGCTGAAAGCGGGAGGGGCTTACGTGCCGATCGATCCTACCTACCCGCAGGAGCGGATAGATTATATACTGGAGGATGCTGGTGTCACGGTGCTACTCACCGATCAGGAAACAGCGCAAGTACCCAAATCGGTCACGTGTGTACGTGTAGATGAGCCCTTGCCCACCACCGGTGATAGCCCTCTGGTGGCACGGGCAGAACCCCACCACGTAGCCTACGTCATTTACACCTCGGGTACCACAGGCCAGCCCAAAGGGGTACTGGTAGAGCATCGAAATGTAGTGCAATTGCTTTTCCCAGAAGAGCCACTTTTCGATTTCGGTCCCGAAGACCGCTGGACGGTATTTCATTCCTATAGCTTCGATTTTTCAGTGTGGGAGATGTTTGGTCCGCTCCTTACGGGGGGGAGGGCAGTGATAGTACCGGGACCCACGGCACGCGATGGCTATTCCTTCATGCAATTGCTCTCTGAGGAAGGCATCACCGTTCTCAATCAAACGCCGAGTGCTTTCAAGAATATTCAGGCTATTCTGCAAGACGATCCGTCGGTTCAACTGGCGGTCCGCTACGTAATCTTTGGTGGTGAGGCCTTGCAAGCCGCACAGTTGGTATATTGGAATCAGCGGTTCCCGGCTACCCGCTTAATTAACATGTACGGCATCACGGAAACGACCGTGCACAACACTTACCATGAGGTAAGCACTGCCGATATTGAGGCTGACCTCAACAACATTGGCAAGCCTTTGCCTACCCTCAGTGCATGGGTATTGGATGGGTATGGCCAATTGGTTCCTCCCGGTGGAGTAGGGGAGCTGTATGTAGGGGGTACGGGCGTTACGCGCGGGTATTTGAATCGCCCGGAGCTAACCGAAGCCCGATTTGTCACCCTGCCCTGGCTACCTGAGCAGCGGCTATACCGCACGGGTGACCTGGTACAAGTACACCTGCAAGAAGCCCTGCACGGGGGCAGTATGCACTACCGTGGGCGGATTGACAAGCAAGTGAAAATACGCGGGTACCGGATTGAGCTGGCCGAGATAGAAAAGACCCTGCTGGCGCATACTGCCGTAGAAAGTGCGGTAGTCATTGCCCGGGAGGATGTACGCGGCGAACAAGCCCTGTTTGCTTACGTGAGGGGTACCGCTGACGAGGCCAGTTTGAAGGACTATCTGGCGCAGCAACTCCCCGAGTACATGGTACCTGGGTATCTGAGCCAGATTGCCGAATTTCCCCTCACCACCAACGGCAAGATTGATGTAAAGGCCTTACCTGATCTGAGCGCGGAGGATACCGCAAGCACGGCAGTGGCACCCCAAACGCCTCTGCAAGCACAGGTGCTATCGGTCTGGAAATCATTGATTGACCGCGAGCATCTGGGTATTCATGATCATTTCTTCGAAATGGGAGGCCACAGCCTAAGTGCCGTGCAATTGAGTGCCAAGCTCTATAAACTCACGGGTACTCGCCTATCGCTGGAAGATATATTTGCAAAGCCCACCATTGCTGAGCAAGCCGAACTTCTGGAAAAGGCCTCTTCGGCTCCGTATTCACCCATTGCGCGGTGTGCGGAGCAAGCTGAATATCCGCTATCATCGGCCCAGCAGCGGCTGTACGTGCTTCATCAGTTCAACGAGAACTCGCTGGCTTACAACATGCCCGCGATGTTTGAGGTGAACGGATCGCTGGATTTGGATCGCTTGGAAGCCACCTTCAGACAGCTGATCGATCGGCATGAAATCCTACGCACATCATTCCACAGCCGTCAAGGCCAACCTTACCAGCGCATCCATACCTCGGTTGATTTTGCCGTAGAACACCTCACGCTAGAGGAAGACTTGGATGCCACCCTTCAGGCTTTTATGCGGCCCTTCCTCTTGGATTCGCCTGCGCTGTTCCGGGTTGGGGTTTTGCCCTTAGTAAATGGCAACCAGGGGTTGCTGTGGGATATTCACCACATCATCACGGATGGCCAATCGATGGAACTTTTGGTGAAGGATTTCCTGGCCTTGTACCGGGGAGATTCTTTGCCCGAACTGTCCCTACAGTATCGGGATTTTGCCACTTGGCAGCGTGAGGACACTGAGCACCGGACACGGTTGGAGGCTCAAAAAGCCTTTTGGGTAGATCAATTTGCCGAGCCCCTGGATGTACTGGAGCTGCCTACTGATTTCACCCGACCTACGTACAAAGACGATGCGGGCAAAACTTATCCTTTTGCCTTCAGCCAAGCAGATAGCGAAGCCCTCAAGCAATTGGCCGCCGAAGCGGGGGTAACCCCCTTCATGCTGTTCCTGACTCTCTATCTGGTTACCCTGTACCGTCTCACTCAGCAGAACGATATCGTGATTGGGGTGCCTACCGCAGGCCGTACCCACCCGGATGTGGAGACGGTGGTGGGCATGTTTGCCAACACCCTGCCTCTGCGCAATGAACTCGAGGGTGACACGTCCTTTGCTGCCTTGCTGCAACAGGTTCGGGTAACGACTCTGGCGGCCTTCCAGCATCAAGATTTCCAATACGAGGAGCTGCTCGAAGAGCTTTCGCTGGGCCGTGAGGTAAGCCGAAATCCGCTCTTTGATGTCATGCTGGTGATGCAGGATCAGCCTCAGGAAAAGCTGACCATACCAGGCTTGGCTCTCACCCCCGTGGCCTTCGAGGAAGGCGTGAGCAAATTTGACCTATCACTCTATTGCAAAGAGGATGATGGACACTACGCCTTGTACTGGGAATATAGGACCGACCTTTTCACGGAGGATACCGTAGCAAAGTTTGCCCATTACTTCCATACCCTGACCCGCTCGGTATTGCAAGACGCTAACCAACCGGTACGCGCCTTGGAAATCCTGACCGAAGCAGAGCGGCAGGCCTTGCTTACCCTGAGCAATGCCCATCCGGTGAGCTTCCCGTCGGTCAGTTTGGTGGATCTCTTGCAAGAGCAGGTAGCCCAACGGCCCGATGCCCTTGCCCTGGTGAGCGACACCGAGCAACTGACCTATCGGGAACTTGATGAGCGCACCAATCGCTTGGCGAATTACTTGATCCACCAGCATCAGGTGCAAAAAGAAGAGCTGGTAGGCCTGCTGTTCGAACGGAGTGAGCGGATGGTGATTACCCTACTAGCCGTACTCAAAGCCGGGGCCGCCTATGTACCTCTTGCCCCCGACATACCTGATGATCGCAAGCGATTTATTCTGGAAGACGCAGGTTTGCGGCTATTCCTGACGGAAGGGACTCCTTCGGTAGACACCACCGGCCTCACCGTGGTGGATCTAGTACAAGAGGCTTCGGATATCGCCGGGCAGTCCACTCAATACCCAGCGTTGGCAATTGTCCCTGAACAATTGGCCTATGTGATCTACACCTCGGGTACTACGGGCAATCCCAAAGGCGTGCTGGTAGAACACCGCAATGTGGTGCAGCTACTGTTTCCAGATACCCCTTTATTTGACTTTGGGCCTGAGGATACCTGGTCGCTCTTCCACAGCTACAGCTTCGACGTATCCGTTTGGGAAATCTTTGGTTGCCTCCTGAATGGAGGCAAACTGGTGGTGGTTCCCTTTGCCACGGCACAAGATGGGCTGGCGTTTGCTGAGCTGCTGGAGCGTGAACACGTGACCGTACTATGCCAGACTCCTAGTGCCTTCAAAAACCTGCAAACCGCCATACGTGCGCAGGAAAATCCTAGCGAGTTTACGGTTCGCTACGTCATCTTTGCCGGGGAGGCCCTGCAATCGGCCACCCTACGGTATTGGAAGGGACGCTACCCCCACTGCCAGATGATCAACATGTACGGTATCACCGAAACTACGGTCCACAATACCTACAAAGAACTTTCGGCAGCAGAGATTACGGCGGGTGAGGATAGCATTGGTAGGATGTTGCCCACTTTGACGGCCTTCGTGCTCGATCAAAACCGGGAGTTGGTGCCCGTAGGGGTGACCGGAGAGCTTTACGTAGGGGGAGCGGGGGTCACGCGTGGGTACCTAAACCGCCCCGAACTGAATGCCGAGCGATTCATTGCGGATCCCTTTGGTGTGCACGCACGCTTGTACAAATCAGGCGATCTAGTACAACTACAGGCCGACGGCAGCATGCTCTACATGGGCCGTGCCGATAAGCAGGTAAAGATTCGTGGATACCGCATCGAACTGGCGGAAGTTGAGCAGAGCCTGGAGGCTCATCTACAAATCAAAAGCACCGTGGTGGTGGCCAAAGAGGATCGGCAAGGCGTCAAATTTCTGGTCGCCTATATAGTGAGTGAGGCCAATCTCAACGCGACCGATATCCGCAATTTCTTACTGGAGCGACTCCCCTCGTACATGGTACCGGGGTACTACCTCTTTATGGAGTCATGGCCGCTCACCAAAAACGGCAAGATCAACGTGCGGGCACTGCCCGGAGTGGAAAGCCTCACGGGTGAGTCGGAATACGTAGCGCCTGGCACTGCGCTAGAACAAGAGATTGCCAATGCCTGGCAACTGCTGCTGAACCGCGAGCAGATCAGCGTAACCGACAACTTCTTTGAGCTGGGGGGGCATAGCTTAAGTGCCACGCAGTTGACCGCCTGGCTGCATAAGATCACGGGTGTGCGGCTGGAACTGCGCGATGTATTCATCCATGCCACCATAGCCGAGCAAGCGGCTCTCATTCGTTCTTCGGAGCAAGCCAAATACACGCCCATTGCCTCAGCACCCGCCAAGGAGTACTACCCCCTTTCCTCGGCACAGAAACGCCTGTTCGTACTTTATTCGCTCGACCCCACTTTGCTAGCCTACAACATGCCCGCCGTGATGAAGCTGGAAGGGGAGGTTACGGCCGAGAAACTAGAAGCCACCTTCCTGTCGCTGGTGCAGCGTCATGAAAGTCTTCGTACGGCCTTCGTGCTTCAAGACGGTGAACCCGTGCAGCAGATACGGGAAGTAACGAGCTTCTCGCTGACGCATTTTCCGAAAGATACCGAGGCCGAAGTAGGCATGTTGCGCCTCGTGAAACCCTTTGATCTGGAATCCGGCTTGCTTATCCGGGCGGGCTTGATCCCAGCCGAGGATCACTACCTGTTGCTCATTGACATGCACCACATTGTGGCTGATGGGCTATCGGTAAACCTATTAGTAGAAGACTTCCTGGCCTTGTATCAAGCGCAAACACTGTCCCCCTTATCGCTACACTACAAGGACTACGCCGTGTGGCAAAACACCGATGCCGGACAGCAAGCCCTCAATGCGCAGCAAAGGGCCTTCTGGCTGGATGCTTTTGCTGACCCGGTAGAGGCACTGAGCCTACCTACCCCTAAGGCCCGGCCAATTGTTTCAGTTGGAGGGTAGTCTCTTTGCTCAAGGCAAAGCTGTGGTGGCTACCTTCAAAGCTGCGAACCTTAGGCCGGGCCTTAGGGGTAGGTAGGCTCAGTGCC
>JBCBHI010000255.1:0-6583 GCA_038525885.1 Bacteroidota bacterium | reverse complement strand
CCGCCCAAATTCCAACTCGGTGGGCCCAACACACCGTAGTAGATACCGTGAACCTATCCCCCACCGCATTTTGGGAGGCATTTTCACAAATTGATTTAGAGCAAGTGGGCAGTGTAGGCGATTACCAGGACTTGCCCCAAATAGAAAAAACGACGCCCGTACATGGGGACTTTACTGCGGTAGGCCATGCCCGCCGGGTGCATTTCAATACGGGCCAAACGGTGCTGGAATCCATCATTGAGTATCTGCCCGGCATCCGCTTTGCCTACGAACTCACCGAGGTAGAACTAGACCTCAGAAGAGTGGCCCATCGAGCCCGCGGACAATGGCAGTACACTCCCCTGGCCAATGGCCGCACCCAAATCTCCTGGACATATGGCTTTGAGCAAAAGAATATCTTTGCCAAGTTGTTTATCCGGCAGTACATCCGGTCTACGCACCGGCACTGGATGCGGGATACCCTGGCAGAGACCATCCGGCTTAGCGAACAAATGCCCTTGGCAGTACACCCATGAATGCACAACCTCTCATTGACTATTTACTGCAATTTGGCACCCTGAATACCCAGCAGATTGAGCTTATGGGGTCAAAAGCAAACATGAAGCAGTACAAGGCCGGGGACTATTTCTTGAAAGCAGGACAAACTTGCCGGGAGGCAGGTTTCATCCTGGCGGGTATCTTCAGGGTTTGCTACTATGATCAGGATGGCAACGAAATCACCCGCTACTTCCTGGACGAAGGCCATTTTGTGGCCGACATCCAGGGGTTCAATCTGGGTATCCCCTCTACAGAATACATCGAAGCCGTTACCGATTGTACGCTCGTTACTTTCAGCAAAACGGCCGCGGATGAGCTATCGCAAACTATTCTGGTGTGGGATGAGCTCATCAGTAAGGTGACGGCCAAGGCCATGGCCGAGAAGGTAACCCGGGTGAGTTGGATGATGCCCATGGATGCGGCTAGCCGATACCGCTATTTTCTGGAGCACTTCCCCCGCCTGGCCAATCGGGTACCTTTGCAGTATATCGCATCCTACATCGGCGTTACCCAGTCCTCCTTGAGTCGACTCCGCCGGGAGTTAGGCAAGGAGGGGTAATGGACCAAATGCACTCCCTTATTGGTCAAGAAGCTCAGGGGAAAGGCATATTTCATTAGTTTGAAGAATGAAACTGAAAACGCGGTATTTCCTCGGACTCTTGCTAACCCTGGCCTCTATGAAAAATAGCCAAGCCCAGGACCCCAATCTTCACATCTACCTGTGTTTCGGCCAGTCCAATATGGAAGGCCAGGGGGCCATTGCCCCCGAAGATCTGGTGGCAGATCCTCGTTTTCAGGTATTGCAAGCGGTAGACTGTACCAATCGTGAACGCACCCAAGGGCAATGGTACGAGGCGATACCTCCGCTATGCCAATGCCACTCTGGTCTCTCGCCCGTACATCCGTTTGGCCGCACCTTGCTGGCTGCACTGCCCGACAGCATCCGCATAGGCGTGGTGCACGTAGCCGTAGGGGGTTGCGATATCCGCCTGTTTGACAAGGACCTGTACACGGACTATGATTCTACCTATGCTGAGGCTTGGTTTACGGATAAGGTAGCCGCCTACGGAGGCAATCCCTATGCGCACATGACCCAACTAGCCCAACAAGCCCAGGAGGAGGGAGTCATCAAAGGGATACTACTCCACCAAGGGGAAACCAACACGGGTGACACCCAATGGCCGGAGTATGTCCGCAAGATCTATCAGGACCTGCTCGCAGATCTGGATTTGAAAGCGGAGGAAGTTCCCCTGCTCGCCGGGGAGATGGTATCCGTAGAAGGTAGCTGCTGCAGTAGCATGAACCCCATTGTGAACACCTTACCGGAGGTAATCCCTACTGCCCACGTGATCTCCTCAGCAGGCTGCACGGCTATGGACACGGCCCATTTTGATGCGGCTGGCTACCGGGAGCTTGGCAAGCGCTACGCCCGAAAGATGCTCGCTTTGCTAAGGCAGGAATAGGGATCAAGTAGAAAAACTGAGGCCAGTTTCCTTTTGTAAATCCCATTTAGAAGGATTCACCTCTACTATTCCTTTTTTTAACACAGAGAAAAATAAAGAATGCACAGAGCTAACAGAGATTTTTATAAAATTCTTGGTGTTCTCTGTGCATACTTTGAGCGCTTTGTGTTCCTCATTTTTACCCTCCAGCAAGTTTAGCCCCCAAATTTTCAGCTTGATCCAGGAATAGTCTGGTGAAGGTCAAGCCTTATCAAGTCAAGGCTGTTCCTCCGGCTCTTCCTCCGTTTCCAGTTCGCCTTTTTTGAAAGAGATATATTCGGAAGGGTTGACGCCAAACTGCCGTTTGAAGCAGCTACGGAAATACTTGAGGTCGTTGAAACCCACCCGGTAGGTAACCTCCGCAATGGTAAGCTCATTCTGCTCAATGAGTTGTGCAGCCCGTTTCAGGCGCAAGGTGCGGATGAAATCATTGGCCGTCTGGCCCGTCAGGGCTTTCAGTTTGCGGTAGAGCTGCATGCGGCTCATGCCCACATCCTTGGTTAGGTCTTGCACCGTGAAGCTCGCGTTGTCCATGTTCTGCTCCACACTTTGCAAGGCCTTCTCCATAAACACCTCGTCCATGGAAGTAAGCGTGATGTGCTTGGGCTCCACCACCAGCCTTTCGCGGTCCGAGAAGGTCTTGCGCAGTGCTTCACGGCTTTGCAATAGGTTGCGCACCTTCAGGGCCAGCACCTTCGGGTTGAAGGGCTTCGTTACGTAGTCATCCGCCCCTGTTTCCAGCCCCTCAATCTGGAAGATCAACGAGGTACGGGCCGTCAGCAGAATCACCGGTAAATGCGAAGTACCCAGGTTGGATTTTACCTTTTTACAGAACTGAATTCCGTCCATCACGGGCATCATCACATCGCTGATCACCACGTCCGGGTTCTCTTCTTGAGCTACCTCCCAGCCTTGTTTCCCATTCTCAGCTTCCAGGATGATGTAATGCTGAAAGAATATCGAGCGGATGTACTTCCGCACATCCTCATTGTCCTCCACAATCAAAAGCTTCAGTCGGTCTTCCAGCGCCGGGGGCTCCGGCATGCCCTCCAGTTCTACCATCAGCCCATCCACATCGGGCAGTTGGGGGTAGCCCCCAATGACCTCGCTGTCTTGGAAATCGGGCAGGATCATGACATCCTCAAAGTGCTCACGCCCCAAGGGCAAGGTAAGCGTGAACACGGTTTTCACCCCAGGCTCACTTTCTACGGTGAGCGACCCCTGGTGAAGCTCTGCTATGCTGGCCGCCAGGGCCAAGCCGATGCCCGTCCCCTGTTGCGGGCCGTCTGACCGAACGCTGTAGAAGCGTTTAAATATCTCCTCGATGTGCTCCGCAAGGATGCCTTCCCCGTTGTCGGTCACCATCAGTTGCAGCACATCCGGGGCTTCCACCAAGTTGATGCTGATTTTCCCGCCTTCGGGCGTATGCTTGAAGGCATTGCTGATCAGGTTATAGAGCACCTTTTCCATCTGATCGCGGTCATACCAGGCCCGCACCACATTGCTACTGGCCTGAAAGGTAAAATTGATAGCATCCTGCTCGGCCAAGGGTTCGAAGCTCAGCTTTACCTCCTTGGCAAACTTCACAAAGTTGCCTTCGGCTACCTGCAAGGTCAGGCTGCCGCCCTCCACTTTCCGAAAATCCAACAGCTGATTGACCAGCCGGAGCAGCCGCTGGGTGTTCTGGTGGATGGTCATCAGGTGCTGTTTTACGGACTTAGACCCTTCGCCCAGTTCCATTAAGGCCTGCAAGGGCCCGGCAATCAGGGTAAGGGGGGTGCGGAATTCATGCGAAACGTTGGTGAAGAATTCCAACTTGGCCTTGTTGAGGGATTCCAGATTCTCGCGTTTCACGCGCTCTAGCTTCAGGTTATTGTAGTAGTCAGAACGCATCACGATGAACTGCCGGAATAACATCAGCACCAGGGCGGTGAATACTACGTAGCCTAGCATAGCCCAGGGAGTCTGCCACTAGGGGGGTGATATGGTAAATGCCATGGTCAAGGGTTCACCCCATAGGCCATCGTTGTTGCTGGCCCTCACCTCAAACCGATACTCAGCGGGTGACAGGTTGGTATAACTGGCAAACCGTCGGTCGGCGTCCGTGTAGATCCAGGCATCGTCATACCCCACAAGCCGGTAGGCAAATTGGTTCTTCTCTGGCGCTGCAAAATGCAAGGCGGCAAACTCAAAGGAGAGGGAATTTTGGTTGTGTTTTAGCTGTACCTCCCCCTGCAAATAGCCTAGGGAGTCTATGGCCGTCAGCGGCTGATCAAACACCCGCACTGACTGCAAAGATACCTGAGCAGGGAACGGATTGTACTCCATCCGGTTAGGATGGATGACATTGAGCCCGTTGGCTCCGCCAAACAACAAGCGACCGTGCGGATCTCTGTAGCATACGTTGTTGTAAAAAAAGCCTCCCTGTATGCGGTCGCCCCGGTCGTAGTGGAGGGGTTGGGTATTGTCTTTCAGGGGTTCGTACTGGGTAAGCCCCTCCCAGTGCGACAGCCAGAGGTGCCCGGCATCATCTTCCAGCATGCCCACCACCATATCGATGGGCCGGGTGCCTTCCAGTCCCATGGGCGAAAAGCGGCCCTGGCGGCGATCGAAGAACGAAAGGCCGCTCTCGGTACCTACCCAGAAACCGCCTACGCGGTCTTCCAAAATAGCGTTGATAAAGTCATTATTCAGGCTCCCGTCCTGGGTAGCCTCCGTACGGTAGTTGGTCAGGCGCAGTTCACCTTGTGCTGTAGGCAAAGCCCGGTATAGGCCCTGCCCGCGGGTGCCAATCCAAAGGGTGCCGTGTACATCCTCATACAGCGTTACCAGTGGGGCTCCGGTCAGTGCCTCATTGGTATAGGCACGGAGAGTGCCATCGGGCATGATTTTATTCAAACCCTTGCTCCAGGTACCCACCCACATACCCCCGTCCGAGCTGGGGGCGAGTGCCATTACGTAATCATCGCTCAGGGCCGGAGTAGAGGTACGGTTGTATTGGTCAAACCGGGTAAACCGCTGCGCATTGGCCGGGTGGTTGGGATCTACCCGCAGCACCCCGGACCCCGCAGTACCTACCCACAGGTAGCCCTGCGGGTCCAGGCAGAGGGTTTGCACGTATTCAATATAGTCCCCTGCGGCTTGCGTCCAGGCTTTAGAGCTAAACTCCAGGCGCTCCCCTTCGGCCTGCCAGGCCGCCCGGTAAAGCCCACCGCCCAGGGTACTCACCCAGTAGTCTCCCGTACCGCCGCCCGTAATGCCCGTAAGGATACTGGCCGACTCATCGAAGGTGGCCGTGGGTATCTGCACAAAGCCCTTGTCGTAAGTATCGAATCGGTTGAGCCCTTTTTTGGTGCCCACCCACAAGACCTCCGTCTGGTCGATATACACACACATAATGGTGGTGTGGGACAGGCCCGAGGGGTTGGCCTCATCACCCCAAAACCGAAGGAACCGCTCTGCCTTGGGGTCATACAGCGCCAGGCCCGTTTCAGAGCCCGTCAAGATGTAGGGGGTGGGCCCAGACAAAAACCGCAGGGTGCGAAAATGATTGGCCGCCGCCAGAGCCGGATTCACCACGTAGATGGTAAGGGTGTCGTTTTGTAGCCGTTTCAGTCCGGCTTTCGTGGTGAACCAAAGGGTTTCACTTTCGGGATCGCCCCCGATCTGGTAAATGTAGTTGTGGGGTTCACTGATCTCCTGGGGGTCTCCGTAGAGGTAGCGTTCAAAGGTTACCGAGTTTCCCTGTTGCGCCAGGCGGTGCAATCCTTGTTCGGTACCTACCCAGAGGTCGCCCTGCGCATCCCAGTGCAAGGCCCGCACGTAGTCGTTCAGCAGATCGTCTGGCCCAGGCCCCGCTAGGTACGCCTCTATATCTCCGGTACGCAGATCCATCCGGTTGAGCCCCGCCTCGGTCCCCACCCAAAGCGCGCTGTCCTTTCCCCAGGCCAAACTCCATACGTTGGGGTTGCTCAGCTGCTGGCCCTCGGGACCCATGCCGTATTGGGTAAACTCGTTGGTCACGGGGTGGTACCGGAACAGCCCCGCCTGCCGGGTTCCGATCCAGAGGTGGCCATCCGCGCCTTCCAGCAGGCAGGTGATTTTGTTGCTCTTCAGCTGCTGAGGCGTGGCCTGGTACAGAATGGCCTCGTAACCATCGTACCGGATCAGGCCACTCCAGGTGCCCATCCAGAGGTGGCCTGCTTGGTCTTGCAGCATGCAGTTGATGGTGCGTTCGCCCAAGTTTAGCTCCGCAGGCAACTGGTCAAAGCGAACCTCTTTTTGAGGCAACGTGGCCGGTTGGCCCCAGGCTTGCATCCATCCCCAGCAAAGTAAAAAAAGAGTCGTGCGTTTTCGGTAACAGGTAAAAATCATACCCTCTAAAATACAAAAACACCCCGTTTTGGGGCGCGGCTCCGTAGGGGGACAGTTGTCACATTCGGGAGGGAGGAAGCGTAACCGATGGCCTTATGAGGGTTCCCAGGGAAGATTTTAACTCTTCACTTTGAATCATAAGAGAGATGTCCATTTACGGAGAGGGTTTT
>JBCBHI010000254.1:0-6627 GCA_038525885.1 Bacteroidota bacterium | reverse complement strand
TAAACAATTCTTCTTTAGGGGAGATTTTTTGTCTGTTTTTGATTTAATGAATATTGAAATAATTATATTTTTGATGAATATGCTGAAGCCCGGTTTGTTCGAGGTCTTCAAATCTCATCTAAATCCCAAATTCATTCACCGAAAAACACAAGCAGTTAAACTGGATACCCCTACCATTTATAGAATATACCCCCCTGGCATTATAAAAACCCTTCAATTGAATGTTATTAAGTCGAAAGATTAACAATGGGGTGGCAAATCCTACATCATTCTTACTCCTTACGAGTAAGACATAGGGTTACCCATTTACAGTGAGAGTGCATTAAAGCTTGAACGCATAACGAACCCTACATGCGAATTTTTACATACATAGTATTTACAATCTTGTTGGGAGGGCCGTTGGCTGCCCTAGCCCAACAAGGTCCTGGTGGCGTAGCTCCTGCGAATGGGAGTGACAAACTGGTACTCTGGTTACGGGCAGATAGCATATCGGGCCTAGCTAACGGAGACCCCATTCCCAGTTGGGCGGATATGTCAGGTTATGGTCACGATGCCACCCAGGCAGTGGCTGCTAACCAACCAAGCTTTATTGCTACGGCACTAAATGGTTTACCTGCTGTACAATTAGATGGGGTAGACGATTATTTTGATGATGCGCACAGCTATGATGCACGTACGGTATTTATCGTTTACAACTTCCTCAATTCCCTACAGGGCACTCCCGATTTGGGTCAGCTTTGGGGAGCTTATGGGGACAACTATCATATCGCCATTGACACCAGAACCACTAACCTGAATGGTTTCAGTTTTGATGGGGGTAATATCAATGGGACTAGTGCACAGTTTGCCTTCAACGGCGACCCTTACAGCCTGTTCGTAACGAACGACAACACTACCCCGGTGACCCGGGATACCTACCAGTTGGTGACAGCCGAATTTGACGCTACCGGTTCTTTGAGCCGTCAGGTAATTGGTGGGCTCCTTCCCAACTTCAGCATCAACGACCATAACTACGGAGGCCAGATCCTGGAAATCATCGTTTTCAATTCGGTTTTGGCGGATCCTGAGCGAATTGCCGTGGAAACCTATCTAGCAGGCAAATACAACCTGACGGTAGCCAACGACGCCTATGGTTTTGATGCTTCGCATAGCTATGACCTGGCAGGTATTGGGCAGGCCAACGGTGAGCAGGACACCCAAGCCAGTAGCTCTTCTGTACTGTCACTCACCGCGGGCGCAGGGCTCAATGCAGATAATGAGTTCCTCTTCCTGGCACACCAAAACGGTGGACTTACCTGGACTACTACCGAAGCCCCTGACGGAGGAAACAATATTGAGCGGGTGGCCAGAGAATGGAGGCTAGATGAAACAGGAGAATTGGGAGCTGTCACCGTAGAGGTAGACGTTACTCAGCTAGAGGCTCTATCCCCTGGCTATACCAAGTACACCCTGCTGGTAGATGATAACGGTGATTTTTCTGAAGGGGCTACCGCGTATGAGATGGTCCCTACTACGGGGTCACTTTATGGAGTAGACATTGACATCAATGACGGTCAGTTTGTATCCATTGCCGCGGTGAGGCCGGTACTGGGCTTTAGCGAAAACCCCATCAATGAGTTTGAATCTACTGACCCTACACTTACCCTGGGCCTGAACTATGTCATCCACCCGAGCCAAACGGCAGTAAGTGTAGATTACGCAACACAAGGCACTGGGAGTGCTACCGGAGCTATGGCTCCCCTCAATTCTTCGGCGGATGATGAAGATTATGAAATCATCCCTACCACTACGGCCACCATACCCGCGGGTAGCCAAAGTACCAGCTTCGTCCTGAACTTGAACCAAGACACACAGCTAGAAGGTGATGAAACCCTCCAGATAGTTTTGAGCGGTCTTTCTGCCGGCATCAACCTGGATGTATCCATACTACCCTTTACCATCAATGATGATGACAACCCGCGGGAGATCTACTTTGCAACGGCATCTAGCACCGTGGCCGAAACAGCGGGCAGTCTGGATGTGATTGTGAGTCTGACTTCAGCATTTGTGGATTTCACCAACCCCACCACCGTAAACTATGCGGTGACGGGCGGCGATGCCACCGATGGCGGGGTGGATTTCACTCTGGGTAGCGGTACGCTTACCATTCCGGCGGGGTTTGTGAGTGAAACCCTCACCATCTCCTTACAGGACGATGCACTGAAGGAAACGAACGAGACTATTGTCATTAGCCTTTCTTCCCCTACCAACTCTGGTCTGTCTACTACCAACCCCATCGTTCATACGGTCACGATTACGGACAATGAAGTGGCTCCCACGGTGCAGTTTAACCTGGCCAGCTCTACCGGAGCGGAAGACAGCAGCCCCAGCATTGGGGTGATCCTTAGCGAGGTAGCCGGAATAGACATTTTGGTGGACTATACCATTACCGGTACGGCAAGTGAAGGGGCGGACTTTACCCTGACCAGCGGCACGCTTACCATTCCGGCAGGCATCCTGTCTGCTAGTCTTGCGCCCAATGTGATTGATGACATTGATTCGGAAACGGACGAAACCATCGTCATCACGCTGAGCAACCCCCAGAATGCAACCTTGGGTAGTACCACCGTGCATACCTACACCATTACGGACAACGACGGGACTTTCGGTAACGCAGGCCCTGCGGGTGTAGGGGGTGACGGAGTAAATACCCTTTGGCTGAAAGCAGACGACCTGACACAAGTGGATGGTACGGGGGTAAGTAGCTGGCCCGATGCCTCTGGCAATACTAACGATGCTGACCAGGCCACTGCAGGCAACCAGCCTACCTTTGAGACGGCTGAAATCAATGGCCAGCCCGTCATCCGGTTCGACGGTAACAACGATTATCTACGGAATGCCGCGGTGAGTTACAACGCCCGAACCTTCTTTACGGTGGTGCGTCCGGCAGCTCCCTATACGGGTGGTTTTGGCCAGGTATGGGGTAGCTATGGCGAAGGGGCTCATCTGGCCCTGGACGACCGCGCTGGTAATAAGAACGGATTTAGCTTTGATGGTAACGCGAGTACCCAAGGCCGCTACGGGTTGAACGGAGCGGATTATGGTGCCCTGGCAAGCAATACCAATCTGCCCCCATGGGTGAATGCTACTTCCCAGCTGATTACGGCTGAGTTTCAAAGCACCCAACCCTTGACGGACCAAACCTTGGGGAGCACCTTCCCAGGACATAGCGTGGGCAGCTTCCACTACGGTGGTGACATTGCTGAGGTCATTGTATACAACGTAGCCCTCAATACCGCTCGCCGCCGAATAGTGGAAAACTACCTGGCCGCCAAATACGGCCTTACCATCAGCAATGATCTTTTTGCCTATGAAGGCACCCACGGCCATGACGTAGCCGGGGTGGGTCGCGAGAGCGACGGCGATCATTACGATGCCCAGTCAGCAGGGATTTTGCGCATCAGCGACCCCACTTCCTTAGACAATGGAGATTACCTGCTTTGGGGTCATGACAATGCAGCCCTCACCTGGAGCAGTACCGAAACGCCTTCAGATAGCTTACAGCGCTTAGCCAGGGAATGGCGAGTAACCGAAACGAATGATGTGGGTAGCGTAACGGTAGCCATAGACACTACTTTGCTAGACGCAAAACCCACAGACTACGAAGGCTATGCCTTGTTGGTAGACGATGATGGGGATTTCTCTAACGGAGGCACCGCAGTGTATCCACTTACCCAAAGCGGGTCAGAGTATTTGGCAGCGGGAGTAAGCATTGCCAACGGCGACTACATCACCGTGGCCACCACCGGTATTACTGTATCCTTCGCCATCCTATCGGCTACGGGGTCTGAGACCGTAACTCCTTTTGAGGTTGTCATTCAACTATCTCGGCCTTCCAGCACCTCAGCTGTTAGTGTAGACTATTGGTTTGACCCCAGCAGCACGGCCGTACGTGGATCAGACTATGGTTTTCCGGCCGGCCCGATTTCTATTCCGCAAGGCAGCCTGACTACCAGTTTCAACCTGAATATCATTGACGACGGCGAAGCAGAAGCGGACGAACTCATCGTGATGAACATCACGAGTATTTCCCAGTTTGCGCTAGGCGGTCAGAATCAATTCTTCTTTACCATTCAGGACGACGACGTACTGAATGAGTCGATTAGCGGCCCGGGTGGGGTACGCGATTCTATTGACTACGGTATGTGGTTGCGGGCTGATGTGGGCCCTTTGAATGCCTCTTCCAATCCTGCTAGCAATGGAGAGGATGTGAATGTATGGGAGGACCAGTCTGGTAACAACAACGACGGTATCCAGGCCGTGGGGGATGTAACCACCATGAACTACCCTGAATACGGTGACAATCCTACTGACCGTGTAAATGGCAAACCCGTACTCAAATTTGACGGGAGCAATCTGGAAGGATTTACTGTGGCCGATGACGCCTTGATCAATACGGGAGGCCCCAACTTTGGAGCAAAAACCATCATGGCCGCCTTCGAAACCGGTACGGATGTAACCACCCGGCAAGTAATCTGGGAGCAAGGCGCCGGAGGAAACGGTGCAGTGATGTACCTGGAAGGTGGAGAAGCCCGAGTAGGGATTTGGAGCGGTAGCCAGGGCTGGGACGGAGACTATACCGTAAGCGGTGCCGTATCTGCCAACTCAGCCTATGTAGTTACGCTGGAGTTTGACGGCGCCAACCAAGTCATCAACCAATACATCAATGCTCTGTCGCAAGGCAGCACTGCTACCGGAAACGGCATCCTGAATACCCACGGAGGTGACAACGGTATTGGCGCACAGTTCCGAGCTTCTCAGTTTGGGGCTACGGACGATAACGACGAGGTAGACCACTTCTTCACGGGTAAAATCATGGAGCTACTGAGCATCAATGTAGCCTTTGGTGCGGCCGAGCGCTTGATTGTGGAGAACTACCTAGCTGGCAAGTACGGCTTAGTACTGACGGGTAACCGGCTGTATGACCACGGTAGTACTCACAGCTATGATATCGCGGGAATCGGCCAATCTGCCTTGGGAGAAGTCAATCCTTCCACCCGCTCTACCAAACTACTCACCCTGAGCAACGCTAGTAGCCTGGAAAATGGCGACTACCTCATGCTGGGGCATGACAATGCGGACGCCAACACCTGGGCCACTACAGACCGGCCTACGGCCAATGTAGAACGGCTAGCCAGAGAGTGGCGAATCTCAGAGACTAATGATGTAGGTACGGTACGCATTACCCTGGATACAACCCAGATAGCAGCAGCCCCCAACGCCGGATACACCGGACGTGCCTTGCTAGTAGATGCTGACGGTGACTTCACCAGCGGAGCTACTTTTGTACCCCTTACCCGGGTGGGTGACAACTATGTAGCCGAAATCAACCTGACTGACGGGCAATACCTCACAGTTGCCACGGTGAGACCTGCGGTGAACTTCACGCAAACCACGGCTAGTAGTGACGAAAACTCCGGCACGGTCACCCTCACTGTTGGGCTCAACCTGCCCTTCACGAGCACCGTTACGGTGGACTACGGATACAATGTAGGCAGCAGTACCGCTACGGAAGGCGCAGGGAATGACTTCACCTTCACGGGTGGCACCCTCACTTTCAATCCTGGTGAGACGGAGGCTACGTTTACCTTCGACATTCTCACGGATGGCATTGTGGAATCCGACGAAACGATTCTGTTTGAGCTGAGCAACCCTACTACAGGACTCAATCTGGATACAGCTTCTACCCTCACCTACAGCATTTTAGACATTGACGATACCCGGGAAGTAGACTTTGCGGTGACCGCCTCAACGGCCTCGGAGATCAACGTGACGCATAACCTTACTTTGCGGCTAAACGCCGTAAACGGAAGCCAGCCTACCACGGTGGACTATGCCGTTACGGGGGGTACCGCTACAGGGTCAGGCATCGATTTCACCTTGGCAGCTGGTACGGCTACCATACCTGCGGGAGATCTTACAACTACCATCACCATTGCATTGACGGACGATGCCTTCAATGAGGCAGACGAAACGGTAGTGGTTTCCCTTTCCAATCCCGTGAACGCCAAGGTGGGCACCAACGCTACGCACACCTTGACCATCATTGACAACGATGATGACCCCACGGTGGCCTTTGCTGCCGCTACGGGTAATGGTTCAGAAAGCGCCACGGTGATCAATATTCCGGTGTCGCTTTCCAATGCCGCCGGGGTGGATATTACTGTAGAGTACTCGGCAGCAGGCATCACTGCTACTGACAATGTGGACTTTGCCTTGCCCGCCGGCACGCTCACGATTCCTGCAGGTTCTACCTCAGAAAATCTGGAGCTGACCATATCAGATGACGGGCTACTAGAGGTAGACGAAACCTTCACTATCACCCTGGCGAATCCCATGGGTGCTACTCTTGGAGGCAATACCACCTTCACCTATACCATCAACGACAACGATACGGACGGTGCTACCGGCCCTGGTGGGGTAAGAGATTCGTCCATCTATGTATTCTGGCTAAAGTCTGACGTAGAGGTTTTTAACGATTCCACCACGCCTACCGCAGCCATAGATGGCGAGACCGTACAGCGCTGGAATGACCAGTCGGGCAACGACCGCCATGGTATTGGCGAGAATGGCACCGAGCCTCTGTTT
>JBCBHI010000253.1:0-6629 GCA_038525885.1 Bacteroidota bacterium | reverse complement strand
TTATATAGTTAACTATATAGTTGGCTATTTTATTTAAATTTGCATCATGAGATACATAATGAAACTAGCCGTCCTACTGCTGATGGCTAGCTGCCAATCCGCTCAGAAAACCAGTACACCGCATCCATTCCTGGTGGCTCTGGACTCGGCTACTCAAGGAGAAGGAATTCCAGGCTACGCCATGATGGTAATCCAGGAGGGAACGATAATTATGGAAGCGTATAAGGGCCAAGCCGAGGTTTCCTTTGCCCAGCCTGTTACCGAGAATACCGTCTTTTCCATCAACTCCATCGCCAAAGTGTATGCTGGTACCGCTGTAATGCAGCTGGTAGACCAAGGGAAGATCGATGTTGATGATACGCTTGGCACTTACTTGGACACACTTCCTATCACTTGGCAAGGCATTCATCTGCGCCAACTGCTCAACCACACTTCGGGCTTGCCCGCCATAGAGGATACAGATTTAGGTGGAGTCATAGGAGGCAAGGGTGAGGCTCACGCATGGGAACTAGTGAAAAAAATGCCATGGTAAGCCTATCCGGAGAGCAGTTTAACTACATAGCCACCAACTACGGCCTTATCCAGCAGGTGATCGAAGAAGTAAGTGGGATGGACTACCTAAGTTATTTACGTACCTACCAGTTTGATTCTTTGGGCATTGACGATATTTCCTTTGGTAGTTCCTTCGAAGTAAAACCACAGCAGGGGCCCACCTATTCCTTGTACCACACCGACCCCATCACGGGAGCCATAGAAAAGGGAACCGACCTACAGAAAATCCGGGAAACCTTCTTCCCCAGCCTGTATGCAGATGCCGGGGCCTTTGCTACACTAGGAGGCCTTGGCCAGTGGATAATGCACCTGCAAACTGGTGGATTTATCTCTGCAAATGGCAGGGAGGCTATGTGGACTGCACAGCCAGATGCTGAAGGCGGGTACCAAGGGTTCGGTGGCTTCCTGAATGGCTACAGCATCGGCTGGCCCGTGATGCACCGCGAGCAGCACGCTGGAGTTATGGCCATTGGCGGCGGCAGGGCGGCCTTGGCTATCTACCCGAAGGAGGGCCTCACCATCATCTTGCTCACCAACTTAACGGGTAGCTCCCCGCACAGAATTGTTGAGAAGCTAGCCCCTTTGCTTTGGGAATGACCCCAACGGTATGATTACCAGTTGGGGAAGCATATCAGATTCCCGCGAATATTGGGGTGAAAGGTAATTCACTCCAAGGGTGAAAAGGCTCCAAAATCGATCCGGATCAAATAATTGCAAGTGACCGCTTGCAAAAATGCAAGTAGTCACTTACATTTGAAACCATGGAAGAATACAATGCCACGGGAGTGCAAATACTGGAAGCAGCCAGAGACCTATTTGCCACCTTAGGCTATAAAGGGACTTCAACCAAGAAAATTGCTCAAGCAGCCAAGGTCAATGAGGTCACCATCTTCCGAATTTTCGGTTCTAAAGAAAAGCTATTCGAGGTCACATTCGAGTATTTCTTTTTCCGCCCCAACTTTAAAAACCTGCCCGATTTCAACAGCATTTCACTAGAGGAGTTTTTAGCAACGATTGGGACGATGCTTCATCAGTTCTTTGTCGGGAATCTAAAAATGATCAAAGTGGAATTGGCAAATCAAGAACTAATTAAGAAAAAGGGGCTCAACCGATTCCCCCATGAGATAAGACAGTTGGTAGCCGGACAATTCCAAAAGCACAAAGGGCTTTCCGGCGAAGAGGCGCTACTGCATGCGGTATGTTACATGACCGCCCTGCATGGGTTGTGTTTCAACCTATACGTTCTGGAAAGTGTAACCGGAGACGTGAATTTTGAGGATGTCTTGCCAGTGCTGGTAAAAAACTTCGCTTGATTTTTTTTGCCCCACTATGCAAGCAAGTACTTGCTATAATATTATAAGAATGGAAACGGATGTATTGATTGTGGGTGCTGGGCCCACCGGATTAATGTTAGCCAACCAATTAGCCAGGTTTGGGGTAGACTTTCAGATTATAGACCCCAAATCGGGCCCTACACGAGAGTCAAGGGCCATGTCGGTCAGTTCCCGTAGCATGGAGGTATACCAACAACTGGGCCTGGCAGACCAAATACTGGAAACTTCACGGGAGATCCAGGGCATAACCATGGTTCACAACGGCCGTACCCTGGCCCAGGTCAGCCTAACTGACATTGGGACGGAGTTCTCTGATTTTGGTCGATTGACTACCACTTTCGAACAAAACAAGAATGAAACCCTCCTATATCAGAACCTCACCAGCAGGGGCAAAAAGGTACTATGGAACTATTCTTTCGAGGGCTATGAGGAGCTGGAAGAGGGGGTAGTCACTACGGTAAAAAGCACCCACGATGAGAGTACTCATAACATTACCTCTCAGTATGTAGTAGGGTGCGACGGTGCCCGGAGTCCGGTGCGACATCAACTGAATGTGGGCTTTGAAGGGGGCACGTACGATAACAAGTTTTATGTGGCAGACGTCCAACTGAAATGGGAATATGGTTTCGATAATGTAGTGATGATGCCCGAAAAAGGAGTGTTTGTGGCCTTTTTCCCCTTGCAAGAAAAGAACGCTGTCAGGGTGATTGGCACCCTACCGAAGGAATTTGCGGATCAGGACAACATCGGTTTTGGGGACCTGCAACTAAAGATGAAAGAGGTATCCAAGATTAATTTCCAGATTGAGTCCGTCAATTGGTTCTCGGTGTACCGTATTCACCACCGGGTGGTGGATGCCTTTAGCCGTGGTCGCATATTCTTGGCGGGTGATGCGGCCCATATTCATAGCCCAGCAGGCGGGCAGGGCATGAACACCGGGCTGCAGGACGCCCATAACCTGGGCTGGAAACTGGCCTATGTACTCCAAGGACAGGCTACTCCTGCCCTGTTGGACACCTACAACGAGGAAAGGCTACCTTACGCCCAGGCGTTGGTTAATAGTACAGACAAAGGTTTTGTATTCATCTCAGGTCAACAGTGGTGGGCACGTACCTTACGCAGCTATGTGGTACTACCCCTCTTTAGTGTGGCTATGAAATACCGAAAGCCCGCGGTAAAGGTATTTCAGCAACTCTCCCAGCTTTTCTATTCCTACAGCAAGCGTTCCTTGGCCTCTCAGCAAACTCAACAGCGGCTCAAGTTCAAGGCGGGAGACCGGTTACCCTACATGGGCCCGGGATATTTGAAACAACTCACGGAGCCCAATTTCTATCTGATCAGAATCTCTGACCGGCCGCTCACGCATAGTCAACGCCAAACCCTGGAACAAGCACTACCCATGCCCACTACTTTCCTGGAGGATCCTCTTACCGAAGCCTGGAAACAGAAGGGAGTCCGTTCGGAACTTTACCTTCTGGTACGACCAGACCAGCACCTGCTCTATGTAGGTGACCATCTGGATGCGGCCCAGCTACAAAAGGCGTTCCCTTACTTAACCCAATAGTCTATGCCATTCTTGCTATTCATCACGCTATGGGGTGCATACAGTCACTCCCCTACCCAGGCCCAGCGTTTCGCGGGCCAGTGGTACATTGAGGAAATCGATCAAACTACGTTGAAAATCTACCAGGCTTCGGATGGGTTTTGGTATGGCAAAATCATTGACAGTGCTGAGGAGGACAACATTGGAGACCTGCTGCTGGAGAAATTGAGCTATCAAGAGGAAGAGGGAACGCTTGAAGGGAACATTATCCAACAGTTTAGTGGCATTACCGCCACGGCTATCCTGGAGCTGCGCGCTCCTGGGACCTTGGAAATGACGATCTCCAAATTCTTTATGACCAAAACGGTGCTCATGGAGCGGCCCTTATAATGCTTGGCCATGACAACCCTGCTTCCATCAAGGAGATGTGAAGTGGGGTTCATTACCTGATGAAGGGAAGTTATCCTTTTGCTCCTACCAAATGAGCCCAAACATTTTAATTCTGGGAGCTTTGAACTTCCATCCCCAGGAGCTTACTTTGCAAGTATCTGGAATTGATCTAAATAAAAGTAATGCTAGGATTCGTTGTTTACAAAGGGCTGGTAGAGGAAGAAAGAAGTCAACCATGGATCAGTACCCCCGGATCGGAAGGTTCAGCCTGTGTTTTCAGCAAAAAGTGCTGTGAGAAGTTCAAAAAGAAAGGCAAGAAACGCTGTAAAAGCTGTCCAAAACGCTAAGCAGTACTAACGCTATCCAGCAATAATTCCCACCGAATTTCCTTGTGTATTCTTGATATAAGATGTGAGGTATAGCTCCTATCACAAGATCGTGGGTGTATAAGGCTTAGGCGGGTCAACGGGTCCGACCGCTATCTGCGATGTGAAGATAGCGGTCGGACCCGTGATATTAGATACCCATCTGACCCGTTTAAGACTTACTTTCAACGGCAGGCTCTCTAAGAAATTAACCCTAAGGATGCACCACTTCTGGGTGCAAGGCCACCTCTTCAGTTGGTTTGGAGGCCCACAATCGGTAAAGCTTCGGGAATACTGACAAGCATACCAAGCCTGCACCCAAAATCAGGGGTAGCCAAGGGTGAGCGAGTACCAAGCTTTTCGTAGAGAACACTCCCAAAATAGTCAAGGTGGAATAGGGTAAGGAGCAGGCCAGTACCGAAAGGGCCAAACTGGTATTGAATACCCGGTCCTCTTTGTCTAGGGCCGTCATATGGGCAAAGGGCCAAAAGCTAACGGCACTTTGTGGGAATACCACAATGAGCAATTGCAATACCGGAGACATCCCCGGCACTACCAACAAGAGGATGCCGCTCAATATGAAGGCGATCCCCGACCGCCACACCAGCAGGGTGAAAACTTGTTTGAGTTCTTGCCATTTCAGGCGAACGGATAGACCAATAAATAGTAATACCAAGGGCGTCATCATGGCAGAAGCCCGCAGTGCACTTTGTTCTACAAATCCGGGTAAGGAGGAAAGACCATACCCCGAGAAAACCAGAACCAAGGCTACGATCATGACACCGTTGATGGGTTCCCTCAGCATAGAAAGTAGCAGTGATTTCAATTTGCCGGACTCCTTGGTTACACTATTCCTCGTCTTCTGATACCAATGCAAAGCCAGTAGGTAACAAAATATGAGTACGAAAAACTTATTTCCTACATCAGCCAGAGCTCCCAGAGCCAGAGCGTCTTCACCCATAAACTCGGCCAAAAATGGGAAGCAAGATAGCCCCGGAGCCAAAGAGGGAACCAAAAGCAACATGGTATGGTAGCCAGCCGTGCCTTTCTCCATCCCAAACAGAGGC
Source organism: Bacteroidota bacterium (assembly GCA_038525885.1). Classification (GTDB taxonomy): domain Bacteria; phylum Bacteroidota; class Bacteroidia; order Cytophagales; family Cyclobacteriaceae; genus DMST01. Next base: position 1,378 of record JBCBHI010000253.1, on the reverse strand, counting down.
CCGAACAAGTGAGTGAGTCCCAGTAAAATAAGATTAAACAACAAGGCCCCCACCGGCAACATGAAGTACCGGGCATCTAGCTGCACGGATACCAAAGCTACGAAGATGGTAGCGGGCAAGGCTACGTTGAGAATGATGAGCTTCACCCCTTTCATCTCTGCCCGGTCGCCGATTTTGCGCTGTAGAAGGAGGCCTAGCAGGATGAAAAGGATGAAGACTACGGACTGTTGCAGTATCTCCATGGGGCTTAGCTCAGCACTTTAGTAAGGGTTTCCAAGAAAATGTCGGCCTCTACCCTCGTGCCCATGCTTACACGGCACCAATCTTGATTCCAAAAGTCGAAGGCCCGCACACCTACCTGGTGCCCGTACATTTGTTCCAGGAAGGCACTGCCCTCCATGGCAATAGGGAAAATGATAAAGCTAGTGTAGGAGGGCGCGGGGGTATACCCCCTCTCCTCTATGGTTTTCACCACGTGCTCACGCACCTGGGTGTTATTGTCTCGTGACATCTGAAGGAACTCCGTGTCCTGTAGGCTGGCCGCAGCGGCCGCAATGGTGGTTTGGCTGATACCCATACCCCCACGGGTGATCTGTTGGATCTCCTCAATGTACTCCGGCTGGGCTACCATATAGCCAAACCGCAACCCCGCCATACCATGGATTTTCGAGAAGGTGCGCGCTACCATCACATTGTACCCCTCAGCCACCAAAGACACCATACTTTGGTCTTCGCCTCCTTTGATGAAGTCCAGATAGGCTTCGTCTACAAATACCGGAACCTGGGTAGACACGCGCTTGCAGAAGGCACGCAGTTTTTCGGCATCCGTGATGGACCCAGTAGGGTTATTGGGATTGCAGATGTACACCAGCTTGGTATGCTCATCTATGGCTTTCTCCATCCCCTCCAAGTCATGTCCCCAATCGTCACTTAGCTTCACGGGTTTCCAAGTTGCCCCTACGGCCTCAGCCACCTTTATCAAGGACATATAGCTGGGGTCGGCCGATACTACATTTCCTCCTTTGATGAAGGACAGCATCCCTACCTTTTCTAGCAGATCCGACGAGCCTGGGCCAGTCATGATGTTCTTTGGCTCCACACCTTCCTTCTCGGCCAATGCTTCAATGAGCGAAAACAACTCTCGCCAACCGTAACGGTTTCCAGTAGCCGAAGCCTTTTTTAATGCCTCCAATGCCTTTGGCGAAGGGCCGTAAGGATTCTCATTGGCATTCAACTTAGCCTTCAGCGCAGGGGCTTTCAGGGCCGCCATGGGCAAATATTCCTTGAAAAACGGACCATGGGATATCTGCCCTTTGGTGTTTAACCGAACGGTACCTCTGGGAATTTCACTTACGCCCATGTGAGGCAAAAGTGCCGT
>JBCBHI010000252.1:0-6649 GCA_038525885.1 Bacteroidota bacterium | reverse complement strand
GGGGGTGGGTGTGCGAGGGTTTTTCCTGGCCTGCCAAGGCCTCCGCCGGGTGTACCCCTGGCAGTTGGCGTAGCTTCTGTTCGTCTACCGCCCCGGATAAGGAGACCTTTAGTACCGGTGAGCCACCCGCTTTGGCAGTGAGGCTATCTACCGTGTCATCGGCCACCAACTGACCCCGGTTGATGATCACCACCCGGTCGCAAAGGGCTTGCACCTCCTGCATGATGTGGGTACTCAGGATCACCGTTTTCTCTTGGCTTATGTCTTTGATCAGCTTCCTGATTTCTACGATTTGGTTGGGGTCCAGACCCGTAGTAGGTTCGTCAAGTATCAGTACCGAGGGGTTATGGATCAACGCTTGGGCTAGGCCTACCCGCTGGCGATAGCCCTTACTGAGCGCACCTATCTTTTTGTGCTGTTCCCGGATGAGCCCCGTGAGGGAAACCATTTCTTCTACCCTGCTTCGGAGCTTCTTGCCCCGTAGGCCATGCAGCCGCCCTATGAATCGCAAGTATTCGTGCACATACAAGTCCAAGTACAAGGGATTGTGCTCGGGCAGGTAGCCGATGTTTTTGCGCACGGCCATGGGTTTGTCCACCACGTTGTAGCCCTGCACTTCCACGGTGCCCTCAGAAGGAGGCAGGTAGCAGGCGGCTATTTTCATGGTGGTAGACTTACCCGCACCATTAGGGCCTAAAAACCCAAGGATTTCTCCGGGCTGTACAGAAAAGGAAATGGAATCGACGGCGCGTTGACGCCCATAGATTTTCGTAAGGTTCTCTACGGTTAACGACATGTATGGTCGGTCAGGTAGCTAAGCAAAACTAAGAGAATTAACTGGATCAGGGGCGGAAAATTGCCCAGTGGATGGGCGTTTCGATTAATGACGGACAGAAGGGCTTGATTACGCTGGGGAGTTAGGCTCGATCAGAGAACACTTACCGAGTTCCAAATCCTCAATTACCTTCTTTAGCTTCACATTTTCTAAGACCGAGCCGTCTTCATATTCCACGGTTATCCGTTCATTTCGTCCGAGTTGCTCCCATGCCTGCTTTTTGTAAGGCTTTTCTGGTGGGCCTAAGGATTCCCAAGTAATCTCCTCTTCTGTATCTGGAGTGAGTTCATCCTCCAACAGCAAATCATCCTCCAGCATATCCAGCATGCCGTCCAGAATGCTGGGTTCCATGCCGAAGTCATCGTCTAAAAATTCGCTGATTGAAGGCTCATAGACCGTATCATAGGATTGCATATGTTGATGTACTAAGTCTTCATGTGTTTCCTTTAAGCTAGGATGGGCAGGCAACCAATCTCTGATGTAGAAATACTTCCACAACTCTCCCCTTACGCCTCCGTAGAGAGCCATACGTTTGTCATGAAGCGATGCTTGGTACTGATCTCGTGCTTTTTCTTCGATCAGCCCTTTTTCGAACAGGAACTCTACTACGTAAGATCCGCCCTCCGCAATCAAGACCGTATCCCGTAAGCCCTCAGTCATGAAGCTTAAGGATTCCTTTAAACGCTCTTCGAGAGCATCCTCTGAAAAATGGAGGCTTTTCTTCCAGGTAATCCCTGATTTGATCTGAAATAAGGGTGAAAAAAGCACCCAAATATGATTGCTACTAAAGAAAGGGACCTTTTTCTCGAGCATCCACTTTTGGAAGTACATGCGCATCTTAAAGAAGACATCTTCGGCTACCTTGGGTACTTTGGGGCCTGCAAAGTCCGGTTCATCCTCCCAGCTAATGGTTAAAGCCGCTGCCCGCATCTTCATGATCGGATCGTCGGTATTTAGCCCTAGTGAGGCAACATAGGTTTTGATTTCTTTCCAGTCGATGGGCCGGCCCGTTCCTAAGAACGCTCGGTAGGACTCCTCCATATGTTGATCGATTAGGATCATGGAGAGTTCTAATTCGGGATTCCCAAAGAAACCAGGGGTTTCACTCAAATCTAAGATTACCGGTCCTAGCACCTCCTTTATTGCTGGGCCATACCCGGCAAAACCAAGGGCTTCTATTACGTCAAAGTATTCGTCAATATGTTCGAGATAATCCTCTATTTCAGCTACGTAGTCTCGTATCTTCTCAGGCATCCTTAGATAGGCCGCACGTAAGGCAAGTACGCCTAACAGATAAACGCCCTCATTACTCAGAAACCCGGGGTTATGTGCCTTCAAATTGGCATGTAGCGTTTCTAATAATTCAAACTTTCGTAACCGCTGCTGTGTGGAAATGAATTCCACAAACAAATCACCGGCCTCCAAGGCATCCTTTTCGGACATGGGTTGGGCGAAGAAATCCATGATTTCATCCGTGGCACCTAAGATTTCCACTTCGTCCAAGTGGTCGTAAAGTTCATATAATGTCATAGCCTAGGTAAATTTCTGGCAATATTCAGTAAGAGAATACCTTCTACAAAAGAACATTTCCTTCAATACGATACATTACTCTTGGGAGGCTTTATTTTTATTTCATGGTTTTTTACACGCCTTACCTAAAAATCAACCCATGAGACTGAAAGATAAAGTGGCATTCATTACCGGAGGTAATTCCGGCATTGGTCTGGCTACCGCCCGGCTATTTGCTCAGAAAGGAGCCCAAGTAGTCATCACTGCCCGCAGGCAAGAGGCGGTGGAGGAGTTCAATACATCGTCGCCAGAGAGCAGTTTGGCGGTATTGGCCGATGCCCAGGACTTGCAGGCCAACCAAGCGGCCTTGCAGGTAGCCGTAGACACTTTTGGCAAGTTGGACATCCTCTTTCTTAATGCTGGCATTGGAATACCTGCCCCGGTAGAGGCGGTGGAGCCAGAAGACTTTCAGCAGGTGTTTCAGGTAAATGTTGAAGGACTGTATTTCACCATCCAGTCAGCCATTCCCTTTCTTAATCCTGGGGCCAGCATCATCCTGAATGGCAGCATTGCAGGGAGCAAAGGGAGTAATAATAACTCGGTGTACTCTGCTACCAAGGCAGCCGTACGGTCACTGGCTCGCACCCTCACTCGAGAATTGGCACCCCAGGGCATTCGGGTGAACAATATCTCCCCGGGAGTTATCGAGACCCCTATCTGGGGAAAAACCGGGCTACCTGGTTCGGATGTACAGGCCTATAAAGAGGAGGTCACTCAAGCCATTCCCTTGGGGCGTGTAGGTACCGCAGAGGAAGTAGCCAATGCTGTCTTGTTTCTGGCTTCGGAGGAATCCAGGTACATCACGGGGATTGATTTGCCAGTGGATGGTGGGTTGGCGCAGATATGAGGCGATGAGCTTCTAAAATGCTTGGTACCCCTTGGGGGTTACACAGCCCTGGAGGGGTACGTCGTATTCGTGTACCTCAGGAATCGATTCAATGGGAGGCTCCAGGCTGAGGCCTATCTTTTGGGTATGAGGGGAGAGCCGCGAAAAGAAACGATCGTAAAAGCCACCGCCATAGCCAATCCGCTGGCCCTGCTGGTCTACTACTAGCAGCGGTACGCCTACCCAGGTGATCCGCTGGTCCTCCATCCATTCCGGGTATTTGGGTTCCATAATGCCGAACTTCTTTGCCTCTAGTTCGGTGTCAGGAGTGAGCCGGGCTGTGCGTAGCGAGTGGTCATCAAAATTAGCCACCGGAACCCCAATGGTGATGTTTTGTTCCCACAGCGCTTGCATGAGCGGCCAGGAATCTAGCTCGCGTCTACGTGCTATGGGGAGAAACAGGTGCACTACGTCTGAGGGGCCGAAGGTAAATTGGTCCAGTACGTGTTGGCAAACCTGTAACGAACGCGCCGCCCACTCGGCATCCGTCAGTGCGAGACGGCGAGCCAAATAGGCGGCGCGGAGATCGGCTTTGGTGGCCTCCATTAGTCTTCCTTAGGAGCCGCGGTGATTTTAAGCGCTAGCTCCTCTAGCTGCGCATCGTGGATGGTGCTAGGCGAGTCAATCATCACGTCGCGGGCACTGTTGTTTTTAGGGAAGGCGATGTAGTCCCGGATGCTTTCCGAACCACCCACCAAAGAGCAGAAGCGGTCGAAACCGAAGGCGATTCCGCCGTGAGGAGGAGCTCCATATTCGAAGGCATCCATCAAGAAGCCAAATTCTTTACGAGCCTCATCGTCAGAGAAGCCCAACTCCTTCAGCATACGCTCCTGGGTAGGGCGGTCATGAATCCGAATGGAACCTCCGCCAAGCTCTACCCCATTGATGACCAGGTCATAGGCATTGGCTCGCACCGCACCGGGGTCCGTGGCCAGCTTGTCCATATCCTCTGGCTTAGGAGAGGTAAAGGGGTGGTGCATAGCGTGGTAGCGCTTGCTTTCCTCGTCCCACTCCAGTAGCGGGAAATCTACTACCCACAAGGGCTTGAATTCATCAGGATTGCGCAGGCCTAGCTCGTTGCCCATGTGCAAACGTAGCTCGTTGAGCTGTTTGCGGGTAGCATCGGCCCCACCTGCCAAAATAAGGAGCAAGTCTCCGGGCTTCGCCCCAAACTTGTCTGCCCAGGTTTTCAAGGCATCGGCATCGAAGAACTTATCTACCGAAGACTTGAAACTGCCGTCCTCGTTGTACTTCACGTACACCAGGCCTTTGGCGCCTACTTGTGGGCGTTGCACCCACTTGGTCAGCGCATCTATCTGCTTGCGGGAATATCCGGCAGCTCCTTCGGCACTGATACCCACTACCAGCTCCGCGTTGTCGAACACCACAAAGCCTTTGTCTTTAGCCAGGTCATTCAGCTCCACAAACTCCATCCCAAAGCGTACGTCGGGCTTGTCCGAGCCATATTTGCTCATGGCCTCGCTATAGGGCATCAGGGGAAAGTCCTCCAATTCCACACCCTTCACATCCCGGAAAATCGTTTTGGTAAGGCCCTCAAAGGTGGCCAGTACGTCTTCCTGAGTCACAAAGCTCATTTCGCAGTCTATCTGCGTAAACTCCGGCTGGCGGTCGGCACGCAAGTCCTCATCGCGGAAGCACTTCACCACCTGGAAATAGCGGTCGTATCCACTCACCATCAGCAACTGCTTGAAGGTTTGAGGGCTTTGTGGTAGCGCATAAAATTCACCAGGGTGTACCCGGCTAGGTACCACAAAGTCGCGGGCCCCTTCTGGGGTAGATTTGATCAGGAAAGGCGTTTCAATCTCCATGAACCCCTGCCCGTCCAGGTAGCGGCGCACGGCTTGCAGCATGCGGTGGCGTAGCTCCAGATTGGCACGTACCGGCCCGCGGCGCAGATCCAGGTAGCGGTATTTCATCCGCAAGTCCTCACCACCATCGGTATCATCTTCAATGGTGAAAGGTGGCGTTTTGGCCGAGTTCAACACCCGCACTGAGGTGGGACGAACTTCCACCTCACCCGTGTCCATTTTGTCGTTCTTGGCGGCCCGCTCTATTACGGTACCTTGCACCTCTACCACGAACTCCCGGCCCAGCTTGCGTACTTGCTCCATTACCTCGGCGGTGGCTACTCCTTCTTCGCTAATCACCTGAGTAACTCCGTAGCGGTCCCGTAGGTCAAGAAAAGCCATATGACCTTTGTCCCGCACGCGTTGAACCCAGCCGCACAGGGTAACGGTTTTGTCTACATCAGAAAGGCGCAATTCGCCGCAAGTATGTGTCCGTAGCATGATGCTATTTTGTCTTTAGAATTTTGGGTCAGCAAAGATAGGGTAATGTGCTAATGTGCTGATGCGGTAGCGGGAAAAAATGGAAGGACTGTTGCCTGGTCCGATATAGGTTAATGTGGCAATCTGCTAATTCGGCAATGTGACAATGGGATGAGGTGATGAGCCGATGAGCTAATGAGATGATGTGCTAATGCGGTAATGTGATAATGAGACAATGTGCTCAAGAAATCCTCTGTCCCTTATTACCCTTGTCCCTGGAAATCCTCCCTACTCGCGCTCACACTCACACTAGATCCTTATTTAAATATACCGAAAGAAGCCAAGCACAGATGGATCAAATAACTATTGAGAAGGTGAGGCAATAGGTTAATGTGACAATGAATCCTCTGGTTTACTGCTAATGCAATTTTGGTTTTTGGTGAATATGTCTAACAAACAATATCCTCAGTTCCTCCAAGGTGTATCGATAACTAATTCGAAAGCTATGAGTTTCAAATGCTCGGAAATCACCTTGATTATTGGTCTTAAATCGATCAAGGGGATAACGTGTAGGATGCTCGCTTGCTAATTGTACCTTTTCGAGGATGGCTTGTTTAACAAGTTCAGAGTTTTGAGGTGATTCCTCCTTTATCTTAGAAATAACTTTAAGTAACTGAGTTCGTGCGGCAGCGCTCCATACTATTTTCATAACTCGTTCAACTGCCTAACGACCTCTTCATGGGGAATTCCCTCACCGCGTTCAATAGATGCATTGGCTTCTTCAAGTTCCTTATTGTACTTCTCGATTGCACCATCCATTTCTTGAAATGAAGAAACGGTGTTTTCCAACCGGGATAATCCTTCTTCATCCAATTGCATGATGTACTCAATCAAAGCAAATTTTTTAGCGGCAAGTGATGTCAAGGGTGCTTCCATATTTAAAGATAACGAAAGAAACCCAGGGAAGGTCGGCTCATTCGCTGGTGAGGTGATTGGTTAAGGAGGTAAAGAGGGGAATATAGCCAAGTGGATAAGAAAATGAATGAATCAGATAGGGTGACTACATATACA
>JBCBHI010000251.1:0-6677 GCA_038525885.1 Bacteroidota bacterium | reverse complement strand
GTCTGCTGGTTCAGCAGACGGGAGGCACCAAACTCTTGCCAGTACGCTTGAATGTGCACCCAATATGCCGTGCCCCGTTGTGCATCGTATACCACCAGCAGTACGGGCATGGGTTCTAGCCGCCAATACACCACATCCTGAATAGCCACCTCAAACAATACGTGCGTATTCTGTCGATTCGTCACAAGGCTATTTTGTCTGTTAGCAAATCACCCAATGAAAATATAAAGACATGATAGCTGGTTATTTATGCAATTCGTAAAGTGCCGCTCAGGATGTATCTTATTTGTATTCTGTCATTTACCTAAACCAAATACAATGAGGTTGATTAGATCTTTACTATTGCTCGTAGGAGTACTTAGTACCACCGTACTCTATGCCCAAACGGCTAGCGTACGGCACTCCACTCATGTGGAGGACCAACTGATACAAGGACCCTGTTATGTGTTTGCCGCCATTGCCGCCCTGGAGTCCAGCGCCTTGGAGAACGACTGTGACCTACAGCCTGACGAGGTCAATTTCAACGAGTGGCAGTTTTACAGCTCTTGTGCCTTAGGTCCTTTTGATAACGGAAGAGATGCCATGACGGGTGGTACTTTGCAGCACGCGGCAGATTACGGAGCTACTCCCTCTTCTTCCTTGGAGCACTGGGCGCCCACGGTTGGCGATTGCCCCAACCCCGGGAATCCACAGCTGCCTTGCTTAGCCTATTTCCAGAACTGTAGTGTGGAGGGTACCTGGTGCCGAAATAATAGCCAGTATACTCAGAGTACCGAAGTTGTTGGGAACCAGATCGCAATTTGTGATGATTCCGACGGGCAGACGTTTCGCTTTATTGGCGGGTCCCCCCACAGCTACCGATTGCAGGTGCCTTTTGGTCAGCAGGTTTTTACCTCGGTGCAGAATCCGACCGCACAGGATTTTCAAGATGCACTAGAAAGTGGTAAAGGTGCCATCGCCATTATAGGGAACTATGGAAACGTGGGCGAGGTGCTGGAGCACGCCATTTTTGTTTTCGAGAAAACCGGCAACAACTATAGGTTCAAAGATAGCTGGCCTAGCACTTCCTCGGCCTCTATATCTGCAGGTATTAAGTCTGGAAACATCTTCAGTTTAGGTTCGGTAGACTATATGTTCACGGTGAATGGCAATATGCTTCGCAACAATGCCTCACCCAACCCCTGTACAGAACCTGATCCTGACCCAGAACCTGATCCGAATGCATGTGACTACGAAATCCATGGCACCCAGTGGTTGGGCGATGCTAATACCTATACCCTAGTCAACGGTACCGGAGCACTGAGCAACATCCAATGGACCGCACCTGGCGGTACTAGTATAGTATCAGGCCAAGGCACAGCTTCCTTACGCCTCAAAACCAATAATTGTACTAGCAATGTCCTGAACAGGACCCTGAGTGTAACCTATGATAATGGAGGAGAAACTTGTACACAAACTTTCCCGATTACCGTACTGGGTATCAACCCTCCGGTGTTACAGATCAATAGCCATTCCAACGTATCGGATATCTGTGCGGGCTCTCTGTTCGAACTGGAAGCCGTGGGCAACTATCCGCGCAATTCCACCTTCAACTGGTCCATCACCGGAGGTACCATAGTGGGGCAGAGCGGCAGAACCGTGCAGGTGGTCGCCGACAATACTCCGGGCGGATACCAGCAGTACCGGGTGCGGGTACGGCTACCGGGCTGTGGCACCTATTCCAATTGGCGTACCCGCACCGGCTACTTGTCCTCATCCTGTGGGGGTGGTTATATTCCTCCTCAGCTTTTCCCTAGGGCTCAGTTTACCTCAGAAGCTCTCGATCTGAAGGACTACTTTGATGTGCAGCCCCAGACTAGCCGTGTGCAGGTAGAGGCTATCACCCTGGAAGGCCGCAGCCTGATGGTAGAGGTACTTACTCCTGGAGAACCGCTACTTTCTTTGGAGAGCCTTCCTCCTGGGTTTATTTTCTTACGGCTTACCAACGAGACCACCGGGGAGTGGAAGACTTTCCGGCATTTGGTCAAATAAAGGCTAGGGTAGCGGCTTAAGCCATGGTGCTTTTTCTGCTGCGGATAGTGTATGTGCCGTCCTGGCTTTAGGGCGGCACTTATTTTTTTGGATCTCAGTGGTTCTTAGGGTTAGTACAGCACGTTTGCCTTGTTCAGGGCCACTGCAATGGGTCGCTCTTTCGGGCTTCCTTTTCCCTCTTGGGTTCACTAAGCGCGACCGGATTTTTAGGGGTTCCGTAGTACCCCGGATGAATCCGGGGCCTACAATCTATCGTCGCTCCGCGACTTTCTTTGCGTGGTGCTTTTGGTGAGCTACTCTCATCAAGTGGAACACCACCCCGACGATATGAAAACAAACCCCTCACCACTCCAGTCATCCTGACGTAAGGCCTGCGCGGCGCGGAAGGACCTAGGTCGGGAGGCGCTGCCAAGTAGGAAGCTGCAAATGTCCAAGTTGTAATCAATGATCTGGCGAGCCGTCCACCAGTGTCAAGCCCTTGCCCTCAGTACTTTTTACTATCCCAACCATTCTATAAAAACCTCTGCTTACTCTGAGTCTTCTCTGAGATCTCCGTGTTCCTCTTTTGTTTTTACCTCTTGTAAATAGCTGATATTTAGTTATTTATAAATATTTGGAAAGGCAATATTGGGAAAAATAATTCGCCTGCATTAGGGTAACATACCGATGAATGGTATTGATATTGAAGCCTCCGGGAAAAAGGATGTGTGGGGAGGCCAACCTATACTATTATGAAAAACCAATATCAAATCGGAATCTATATTTTCATACTTCTATTGGCGAGTGCCTGCGGCCGCCAGGAAATTGGCCCTGCAAATACCACATTGGAACCTTCGGTATCGCCCATCGATTTGGAAGAAATTGATGCTACGTTCATTGAAAATATTGCGTACGACGAGTACGACCTCACTCGCTTTGACATCTTCTTACCCAAGTCGGAAGACCCCACGGGCTTGATGATCTACATCCATGGTGGAGGGTTCACCGGAGGGGATAAGACTAAGCTGTATGCATCGGGTGGGAAAGAGTTGCCTGACCTCACGCGTGAACTGTTACGGGCCAATATTGCCGTGGCTACTCTGAACTATCGGTTGTTGGAATCCGGGGAAACGGAAGGCGTACTTAAGAGCCTGAACGACTCGCGTCGGGGGCTGCAGTACATCCGAAGCATGGCCAATGAATTCAATATTGATCCCCATAGTATTGTACTCATGGGCGGTTCGGCCGGGGCAGGCACCAGTCTTTGGCTGGCCACCAAGGATGACATGATAGATCCTGGTAATGTAGATCCGGTATTGCAGCAGTCTACTCGGGTAAAGGGCGTGGTACTCACCGCTACGCAAAGTTCTTACGATATCGAAACCCGCTGGATGCAGGATGTATTTGTGGATTATGGTACTACGTGGGAGGATTTCTATGCGGAGAATGAAGGGACTGTTCTGAAATTTTACGGGGTAAGCTCCGAGGCGGAATACAATTCTGCGGAAATAGACGAGTACCGCAGGCAGATTGATATGCTGGCCGAACTGTCAGCCGATGACCCAGAGATATGGGTAGATAACACGGGGCAGAATGTGGAAGCACCTACCACTACCGGCATTGCTTATCATCACGCGTTTCATGCCCGGGAAATCAAAGAGTATGCTGATGCCGCTGGAGTACCCAATGTGGCCTACTACGGCAAGAATCCTGTGATCTACTCTGACCCAAGTGGCGAAGAGATAGGAGCCTTTATCATCCGTAAGATCAATGAGCTTTGATAATGCCCTCGCTGAGGATGAATCGTTAGGTGTATTTATGAGGTAGTCTCCAGGCGGTTTTACGCTGTTAGCCCTGAGCAATCGCTCGGGGCTTTTGTATTTTCATGGCTAAGTGCTTTCGATCTTCGGAATCTATTTCCTGGGATATTTTGCTGTAGCACTCCATCTTTTTACTTTTGGGAGGTACGGTAGTAGAGTAAAGAACGCACATCTTGGAAGTCCTCATTCTGGCAAGCGGAGCCCTCGGATACTTCATAAGCCTAGCCTTAGTGGTTTCCCCATTTTTCAAAAACAAGGCTAACGGCTACCTGGCGGTTTCGTTGTTTCAGCTGGCAAGCCTTACGGCGCTTGGTTGGCATGCTCCGGAATCAGGCCCACTCGAGTTTCTCCAGAGTATTATGTGGGAGTTTTTTGTAGCCGCAACCCTGTTTACCTACTTTCTGCATCAGCTAGAGCATCCCTTCCGTAGTCGTCCTTGGTTTAAGTGGCTGTATGCTCCCTGGTGGAGTACGCTGGTGGTAGAAATTTACCTCCATCTCGATTACACATTCGGCCTGTATGATTGCGGGTTCGATGAGGAGGGTGTTACCGTGCAGCTTTTCTATGACCTGGAAGACGGCCTCTCCCTGGTTTACAATGTCATCCTTACCTTGTGGGCGCGAAAGCTGATTCGCCAGTCGGCGAATATCTCCGGGCAGAAACGCCGTTGGTTGCTACGCTTCAACTTGTTCATCCTTTGTACCCTAGCCCTTTGGTTCCTCTCTTCACTGGAAGAAGAAATCCTGGATACCGAGAATACCTTCAATCTACTATGGGTACTCTTGTCATTTCTTTCGTGGTGGTTGCTCTACTATGGGGTATTTCGTTTGCAACTGGTAGAGCAGAAAGATGCTTTGCACCAATATCTTCAATTGCAGGTTGCACCCACAGCCGAGGCCAAGCCTAAGAGGAAAGAGATCAAGGATTCAGGCTTAGTCACCGATCTGCTTCGGCTGATGGAGGAGGAAGCCTTGTACAAAGATCCGCTGCTGAGCCGTAAAGATATCGCTGACCGCTTGACCGTCAGTGAGGGCCACCTGTCTCAGGTCATCAACCAGGAGTTGCAAAAAAGCGTGGTGCAGTTCGTCAATTCGTACCGGATAGCCGCCGCCAAGCAGATGCTGCAAGACCCTACCCTGAACAAGTACTCGGTGGAGGCCATCGGTATGGAAGCCGGCTTCAAATCCAAGAGTGTTTTTTACAGCACTTTCAAAGCCAGTGAGGGCTTGTCGCCCGGCGCTTTTCGCAAACTCCAAGACCCCACAAAAGGTCCTAATTCGTTCTGATCTGCCGTATTAGGACCTGTACACGGTACAAACGCATGTTTTTCCTGGGGAGAGCACGTACCCTTGTGGTACAAGATTCAAAGCAATACATCCATGAAAAAAGTATCCATGCGGGCCATTTCAGCCGTCATCATTCTACTCAACTTCCTATCCGGATGCACTCCGCCAGAGCTGTTTCCGGTTCGCGATGAGGCAGCCCTTACTGACCGTATACAGGCAATTTATGATGACACCAGCCTGCCGGGGTTTACTGTAGGCATTGTAGACGAGGGCATACCGATCTACCAGCAGAGTTTTGGGTTTCAGGATTTGGAAGGGCAGGTACCCTACACCCAGCAAACCCTACAGCCGATTGGGTCTGTGAGTAAGGTGTTTATTGGCGTTGCCACGGTCAAGGCTATTCAGTTAGGGTACTTCACTTTGGAAACCCCCATCAACGATATTTTGCCCACTCCGCTGGTCAATCCTAAGGCTCGCGATGGCGTCATCCGGGTAAAGCATCTGGTGAACCACACCTCTGGGTTGACCAATGCCGATGCCACGTACACCCAGACCTACTATATTTTGGAAGGGGAGTCTACTGCCACAGAAGGAGCTCGGTATATGCTGGACGGAGGCATACGCCAACGGGCACCCAAATCGCTCGGTAGTTTTCTGGAGAACTATTATTGGGCAGGAGGGGAGTACTACACAGAAGATAACTTTACCAAGCATCTCCCCGGAGCCAAAGAGGTCTATACGAATACGGGTGCTTCCCTGATGGCCTGGCTGATTGAACTCGCTTCGGGTGTACCCTACCAGGATTTTCTGGAGGAGCATATTTTTATGCCGCTGGGTATGGATCGTACTTCGTTTGACTATGCTTTGCCCGGCGAACAGTACGCTACGCTGTACCTGGATGAACATACTCCGCTGCCGCGGTACAATTTGGAGTCTTTCCCAGACGGTGCGCTGAAAACCTCTAACGATGACCTGATGAAGTTCCTGTTGCACATGATAGCTGGGCAACGGGGCGAGACCACCTTGCTGTTTGATACTCGTTATTACCAGATGCTGTTTACCCCCACCTCCGATGACTACTCCATCTTCTGGGGTGTAGTGGGTGATGATCTTTTTGGCCATACCGGGGGTGACCCAGGTTTGGGTACTACTTTGTCCTTTCAAGGTTCTACTGCACAAGGGGTATTTGTTCTGAGCAATTATGATACCTCTGAACCCACTCATGAGCGGTACCTTGGCCGGGTGATGGGCCGCGTGGATCGCAGTATCCAAAGCTACTTGCGGAATCGGTAGGTCGGTGGTCTCTGGGCCGGAGCATGCTGGCCAGGCATGCTCTACCCTTTGAGCAAGCTAGGTGGTGTGCCGTCATCAGGATAGAGGAGGGCTTTTGTGACCAGCAACTAACGAATGTTGGGACTGTCGCATAGACTCTACGTACCTTGCTGCTGTATTCTCAACTCAATCTAACACACATGAAACTCATCGGGATCCTCTTTGCCATAGGAGCCTTTTTAGCGATCGTAGTGCCCATTATTGCGATCTTTTTCTTGATCCGGTACAT
>JBCBHI010000250.1:0-6688 GCA_038525885.1 Bacteroidota bacterium | reverse complement strand
AAGGAAAAGTCATAATTTGGCATGAAACAAAAAGTAATGGGTGCCTTCTGGTTGTACAATGTACTCTTTTCAGGCTATAAACCGTTGGCTTTCAGCAAAAAAGACAGGTTTCGGCAAGACATTTATGGTTTCTCTAGCTTTCTTTGAATTTACATTGCAATCACTACCATGTACCGAATTCTGATTTTATCACTCATCGCAATTCTAGGATGGGCAGGGTGCCAAACCACCCAAAAGGACGAGGGCCCTGGAGCCCCTACCCAACAAGCCACTTCGTTGCTCGGTAAAGAACTCATCTCGCAAGACCCCTCTATTGACCAACTGGGCAAACTGGCTGAGGCTAAGAAAAACTTTGAAGAGGACCCTTCTTTGGATAATCTGATTTGGGTAGGTCGGTTTATTGCCTACACTGGAGATTACCGAAAGGCGATCGATTGGTATTCTACGGGGCTGGAGCAATACCCCAATGAGTCGCGGCTGTATCGGCACCGTGGGCACCGGTATATCTCGGTTCGGGAATTTGATTTGGCTATTGCTGATCTGGAAAAAGCCGCGGAACTCATCGCAGGCGCAACAAACACGGTAGAGCCGGATGGGGCACCCAATGCGCAGGGTATTCCGGTTAGTACCCGGCATGGCAACATCTGGTATCATTTGGGCCTGACGTATTACCTCACCGGGCAATACGAAAAAGCCTTGTCAGCCTACCAGAACTGCCTCAATATTGAGCTAAGCAACGATGATAATTTAGTTTCTGCCACCCACTGGATTACCTTGATTTTAGGTAAGCTCAACCGTGAGGAAGAAGCATCCCAGTACTTAGCCGCTATTACTGACTCCCTGAACATAATTGAAAATCATAGCTACTGGCGTACTTGCCAGTTCTACAAAGGAGAAATTGCGGCCGATTCCCTGGTAGATCTATCCCAAGTAACTCCGGGTACGGTGGCCCAAGCCTATGGAGTAGCGGCCTTTACGGCACAGAACCAAGGGGAAGACAAGGCTAAGCCATATTATGACGGAATTCTGAAGACCCGAAGCTGGGCCTCGTTTGGTTTCATAGCCGCCGAAGCAGATCGGGCTCGTACCCAAAACCATCCCTAACGCATAATTTCACGCAACACCTCCAGGCTCTTGAGCTCACGAAGGTGGTCTAAGTGAGCCCGGTAGAAGTCCAGTAGATTCTCCAAGATGTTGGAGCGAAGTCGTCCGTTCAAGGGAATTTCTGCTCCGAAGGGTTCTTTCAGCAGCCGATTGATCACCGCCTTTTCTTCCCTAGCAATTAAAGGGTCGGGCGGTAGGTGATGCATTTGAGCGAACATCTCCTCAGCCGATACTACCCCGATACCGCTAAAACGGGCGATTTTTAGGAGTAGCTGGAGATGATAGTTTTCATACCCACCTGGTAGAGTGTCTAGCACCTGGCATCCTTCCCACAGGAAGGAAAAGAGGGGTTCGTTTTCGGGTTCTTCACGAAACAACTCTTGGAAAAGCTCGGTGAGGAACAGGGCAATACCCGCCTTCTTAGGAGAAAAGGGAATGCTCTGGTAGGGCACCAGGTGCTTTATCTCTTTGAGGCGGTGGAGGTCACGACCCTTGGCGTTATAGCCTACTATTTCTACCAGGGCCAAGGGCTGAAACAAACCAATGGGAAATCTGGCTTTGGCCTTCCGTACCCCATTGACTACATAGCTCTGTGCACCCTGCTGCTCCGTGTAGGCCCGAACGATGATAGAGGTATCACGATACTTGATGTACTGGAATATGACGGCACGGGTGGTGAGGGTTTGCGCCATGAGGTTATTCTTTCACCACTACCCGGCTCACTACCGATTCTTCACCGTCTAAAGAGGATGAAACCAGCAGATAGACACCTGCGGGTACGCGGTTACCTGCCAAATCGGACAGGTCCCAGGTGGCAGTATTTCCCTCTGCCCGGAGGTCCTGAATCCGGTTGCCCGCCAAGTCCGTCACGCGTAGAAATGCTTGCCTAGGCAAACCCTGTACAGCCACTAGTCCGGTAAAGGTGGGTTCTACTGGGTTGGGAAATACTTTAACTTGGGTGTGCCGGGCCTCACCCAGGGGAGCATCTCCTTGATAAGATACGGTGCCGTTAGTGGTATTGAAAAACACCTCACCTGTAGCGGGTACATGTCCTACATCAAGTACAACATCTACCGGAAGGGGGCTATTCTCGGAGGTAAACTGGATGGGGTTGTCTCCCCCAAGTCCATCCAGTCGCCAAGCCCCTTGCTCAGTGCCTAGCCATGCCCGGTTGCCACCGTCAAATGCGATATCATATACTTGGGTACCCAGAAAGGCTTCTTGAAATTCTATCCGTGGCCTCTCGGCGGAAAAGCCTGGTTCGAAGGCACTTCCTACATTGGTGAATACGGTCACGCCATCCTCTCCACAAACCCAAAGAAATGCGTCCTGATCTTCTGCCATGGCATATATATTATTGCCTGGCAAGTCATTAGTGGCTTCACTCAGTTCTACTACGTCACCTGTCTCAGGATCGAAAACGAGGATGCCGCCTCCAGCATAATTGGCGATGGATAGAAATAGATATCCAAAGACGGTGGGCTGAATTTGTTCTAAAAATTGAGCATCTGGGTGGTCTATGGAGTAGGTGGTCCACGTGCCGTTCGGGTCTCTCTGGTATAGCGAGGTTGTAGTCCGGTGTTGTACTACATACAGGTTGCCAAACAAATCATAGGCCACGTCAGTGATTCCCAACGGGGGAAAAGAGGCGTCAAAAACACCGTCGTTGGCTGCTAGAGAATTGCTCCCTCCCAAATCCATCGGAAAGGTAACCAAGCCCGTATTGAACACCCCTACAGCAATGGAGTCTCCCGAGGGGCTGGCCGCTACAGAGGACCAAGCCGCTGGATGAATATCATTGCGCCCAGTAAGCCATTGGGTTCCTGTCCATACAAATACTTCACCTGGCAGGTTCTGCGAACTGCCATTGGAAAAGCCTCCTGGAACGGCAGCCATTTGTTGGCCAACTCCGGCAAACTCATGCACCCGGTCACTAGGTGGGCCCGGGGGATAGCCAGATTGCCAAAGACTGCCATCTCCCCAAACTAATCCTTCTTCAAAATCGGCTAACCAAAAAGTACCCGTTTCGTCCTGTCGGGCATCTTCCAGGTTAGACCAGTTATCACTAGCTAGCGAGGCCCAATCACCGGCAGAATTTTTTACATATAGCGTGTCGGAGGTGCAAACGAGCAGGTTGCCGTTGGCCCCACTACGGGTGGCTTGAATGGCCGAGGGAAAACTGCGTTCAAGAACCCAGTTATTGCCCTGCTGGCGAAAAAGCTGGCTATTGCCTGGGCTCGCGTACAAGGTGCTACCCACTCGCGCCATCTGCCGAACGGGTGAATCCCGGGGCTGGTCCGGCAGGTTTAGCCGTTGCCAGGTAGACCAGTCTTGCCGATTCACAAAGAAATCCAGGCTATTGCTCAAGATGCCAAAGTCGGTGGCTAGCCAAATGCTATCCCCGACAATGGCACCGGCATACACGGCAGCATCTTGGGCGTCAGGGCCCAGCTGCAACCAGGATTCCAGCACTCTTTCGGTAGACAAGTTGAGAAGGATGGCTCCCACACCTCCTAAAACGTAAGCGGTATCACCTTGAAAGAAGATGTCATAAATGGCTTTGTCCCCTGTGCGAGAAGCATTCTTGATGGTAGGAAAATTGACCAGTTCCTCCTCGGTAAACCAGTCCAGGTTTCCATTTTCATACCCAATGACCGTTCTGCCAGAGGATGCTTGGTAGGCTCCTGCGGTGACATGGGCATCGTTGAGAGAGGAGCCTTTTGATAAGGCTACTAGTTCATCATCTTCCCAATAAAACAGGCTATTGGAGGTGCCGGCATATACCCGGTCGCCTGCCAGAAATACTGAGGTGGCGTTGTAATGGGTAAAATGGGTGCGCCAAGCACCCAAGGGTAGGGGTTGTGCCTGCAAGGTGACTGGACAATTGAGCCACAATAGCCACACCCCTATGAGGGTCAATGTACTCAGCAAACCATTACGTAGCGGCATGTAGTTCAAATAGTCCTTGGTTCAGTTGGCGCAAGGTAGGCACCTTATGTTCAGCGTTCACCAATACCGAAATATTGTGCCGACTACCGCCATAGCAGATCATTCGCAAGGGAATAGCCTCCAGTGACCGGAAGACCTTACTTACCGTTTGTTGGTCTTCCGCTATCCGGTCGCCTACCATACACACAATGGTCTGGTTTTGTTCTACCTCCACAGTACCAAAATCACGCAGTTCTTCGGTGATCCCGGTCAGACGTGAGGCGTCGTCGATGGTAAGCGACACCGCAACTTCGGAAGTGGTGATCATATCAATGGGGGTACTATACTTCTCGAAGACCTCAAACACCTTCCGCAGGAAGCCATAAGCCAAGAGCATGCGCGTACTCTTGATCTTGATCACGGTGATGCCGTCCTTGGCAGCAATGGCTTTTAGGCCCTGCCCGCTCGACTGGTCTGAGATGAGGGTACCCGCCGCACTGGGATCCATGGTGTTTTTTAAGCACACCGGTATGTTGTATTTCTGAGCGGGCAGAATGGATGCTGGATGCAAAATTTTGGCCCCAAAGTAGGCCAGCTCAGCAGCCTCGTCAAAGGACAACTGGGCTATGGGGAAGGTGGGTTCCACAAAACGAGGATCGTTGTTGTGCATCCCGTCAATATCCGTCCAGATCTGGGTTTCCTCAGCCTGGAGAGCTGCCCCAATCAAGGAAGCAGTATAGTCGCTACCTCCCCGTTTCAAGTTATCTACTCTACCTAGCGGGTTGAGCGCGATGTACCCCTGGGTTACAAACAAGCCCTTTCCGGCATGTTTTTCCAGCAAGGATGAAAGGACTTCCTTGATGTGTGGGATATCAGGCTCCTCATCCTCATTGATCCGCATAAAGTCCAAGGCTGGAAGCAAGACTGCTTCTTCGCCCATCTGCTTTAGGTAGAGGCAGAAGAACTGGGTGGACATCAGTTCGCCCTGTGCCAGTAGTTCCTTCAAATGGGTGTCATCAGCCGGGTGCCAGGCCGCTTGATTTTCCATCCACCCAAAGTGCCGTTCAACAATTTGCAGACCTTCCTCCTGGTAGGGTTGCTCGGGGAGCAATTCTTTGATAAAGTCCACGTACTCATTATGCAGTACCCGGATTTGCTTACGGGCCTCGCTGAGCTCACGCCGTTGGAGTAGGTCGCCAATCGCGACCAGGGCGTTGGTAGTACCAGACTTCGCGGACAATACCACAAGGGTTTGGCCGGGGTTATCCAAGACCAGACGGGCTACGCCTCGGATACGTTCGGGGCTACCCACAGAGGTACCCCCAAATTTCATGATTTTCATTAGAGTAATTGTGATTGTAAGCCTAGCATCTTGATGGCCGTGATGGCCGCCTCGTCACCTTTGTTACCGTGCTTACCGCCCGCACGGTCCAGTGCTTGCTGCTGGGTATTGGGAGTGAGCACACCAAAAATGATGGGCTTGTTGTATTTAAGATTCACGTTGGTGATCCCTTGGGCCACGGCATCGCATATGAAGTCGAAGTGGCGGGTTTCGCCTTGAATTACACAGCCCAGGCAAATAACGGAGTCTACATCCTCACGCTGAGCCATCCATTGCGCTGCCAGGGTGAGCTCGTAGCTACCCGGTACATTGACCCGCATGATGTTCTCCTTTTGCGCCCCGTGCTGCAGCAGGGTTTCGTACGCCCCGGTATATAGTGCCTCGGTTACGGCTTCATTCCATTCGCTTACTACTATGCCAAATCGTTTGGTCTTGATATCGGTGATGTTCTTGTCGCTGTATTCGCTCAGGTTCTTATCTGCAGAGGACATGGTAGGTATGGTTTATTTGGGCTGCAAAAATAGGAAAGCCTCCGCAGTTACCCGACGGAGGCTTTCATTTCCATCGGTCCACCGACGGAGATGTCGTATGGAGATTATTCCATTTCGGATTTTCTGGCGTGGATTTCCACCTTAAGAATGAAAAAGCTGTGGGTTTGGTCCAAAGGAAGGAATTGATAGTCCAATGGGTAGCCTGATTTTCGAGCGATATCGATGAGGCCCAAACCAGCACCGCCTTTGTCGGAAAGGCTGCCTTCCTTGATCTGCTTTTTGAACATTTCTTTCAGCTCTTGTGGTGTGGCGGAATTTACTTCCTCAAGGGCGGATTTGAGACCAGGAATCTTATCGTTGGCAACTTTATTTGAAGTGATGATGTAGTAGGTAGCCTCTTTCTTACCAATGACAAAGAATCCGCTACCTACCTGACCCGGCTCCATCAGCTCGTCCGAGTGCTTATTCATGTTTTGCAGGGTTTCTACCATGGCATGGTACACCCGGCGTATGGTTTTACGTTCTTCATCCTTCCGTGTGAGTTCCTCCTCCTGCATGTTGGTGAACATCTTCGTAATCTGGTGGTTGAACTCCCCCAGATATACTAACGAAATGCCATTCACACGCATCTCATCGTAAAGGTTCAACACGAGTTTGATGAAGCTTACGTCTAATTTCATGATTTGGATAAGGTTGCAATTGTGCCTACTTGGCAAAAAACTTACTAAAAAAAGGAAGAAACTTAGAAACCACAAGACGAAGCCCTTTCCACCTTCAGCATTGATGTGGACGTGGCCAGTTACGCCAATATGCGTAGGTTCAT
>JBCBHI010000249.1:0-6688 GCA_038525885.1 Bacteroidota bacterium | reverse complement strand
GAGACTTGCTAGCCCCTGGCGACTACGTTTTTGTGAATTACACCGGATATTTGCTAGATGGTACTTTCTTCGATAGCAACATTAAAGAGGTAGCCCGCACGCATGATGCCCTGGACCCAAACCGCCGCTACGGGCCCTTGAGATTCCAACTGGGAACAGGCCAGGTTATCATGGGCTGGGACGAGGCTTTCAAAACCTTAAGCGTGGGCACTAAAGTGATCTTGTACGTACCCTCACCCATGGGGTATGGCGAAGCAGGAAGCGGAGACAACATTCCGCCCAATGCGACCCTCAAGTTTGATATTGAAATCATACAGGCTGAGAAACCCTTTGATTGACAATTTTGGATTGACGAATGTCGAATGGCGGAGTGAAATTGGAAGTTGGAATTGGATACTCCCATAGTCATTCATAATTCAGTACTTAATATTTAACAATACCCACAATGCGGAAGCTTTGCTTTGCTACTAACAATGCCAATAAGATTGCCGAAGTAGCTCAGTTACTCGGGAACCAGTACGACTTGCAAGGACTGAATGACTTTGGTATAACCGAAGAACTGCCCGAAACTCAATCTACTATAGAAGGGAACAGCCAGCAGAAGGCAGAGTACGTGTTTGAGCGATACCAGATCCCCGTATTTGCCGATGACACGGGGTTGGAAGTGGACGCCCTCAACGGAGAACCGGGGGTATATTCTGCGCGCTACGCCGGACCGACCAAAGACGGAGTGGCCAATATGCAGAAAGTATTGGCTGGGCTGCAGGGACAGGAAAACCGGGGAGCCCAGTTCCGGACGGTGGTGACCTTGTTTTTGCCTTCCGGTGCTATGCATCAGTTTGAGGGGATTGCCCGTGGCAGGCTGATCGAGGCCCCGGTAGGGCAAGGTGGTTTTGGCTACGACCCCATCTTTATCCCCGAAGGATATGACAAAACCTTCGCAGAAATGGAGGCAGCAGAGAAAAACGCCATCAGCCATCGCGGGATTGCCGTACGCAAGTTGATAGACTTTTTGCGAGCCACCGAGTGGTAAATCACAGGTATGTATTAGCTTTGCAGCCATGAATTCGCCCTTTACCATCGGCATTTCCGGGGGGAGCGCGTCTGGCAAAACCACGTTCCTCAATTCGCTGATGGCCCGGCTAAACAGCGAATTGGTATGCCTTGTTTCGCAAGACAATTACTATCGCCCCCGCCACCTACAACCCACTGATGACAGCGGTGTCCAGAACTTTGACACTCCCAACTCCATCGATTTTGAACAGTATGCGAACGACCTCCGCACCCTACAAGCGGGCAAAACGGTAGAGCGCTCGGAATACACCTTCAACAACCCCAACATAGAGCCTAAGCTGCTACAGCTAAGGCCCGCGCCGATCATCATTGTAGAGGGCATTTTCGTGTTTTACCTCCCTCAGATCAGCAAACTGCTCGATTTCAAGGTATTCATCGACGCTCAGGAGCACATCAAACTATCGCGCCGGATCAAGCGTGACCGGGAAGAACGCGGGTACGATCTGGAAGACGTACTGTACCGGTACGAACGCCACGTGGCTCCTTCCTACCAGCGATACATCGAGCCCTTTAAGTTTGAGGCGGACGTCATTATTCCCAATAACGAATCGTTCGATCAGGCCCTGGATATGTTGGTGACCTACATCAAAACCAAAATCAAGTGATTAATAAATTCGCGGTAATTGGCTTGGGTCAGTTTGGCACCTCCATCGCACGGACTCTGAGCTCCCGGGGCGCGGAAGTACTGGCCATAGACTTGGAGTTGGATAAGGTGGAAGCCATGAAGGACGAGGTGGCGTATGCCGTCGCCCTGGACAGTACGGACATCAAAGCGCTGAAGGCCCAAAACATTCAGGAAATGGATGCGGTGGTGGTAGCCATCGGGGAGAATTTTGAAGGCCTCCTTCTTACCACCGTGCTACTGCTGGAGCTAAACGTGAAGCGCCTCATTGCCCGGGCAGCCAATGCCCAACAGCGCATGATTTTGGAGAAAATGGGCGTAACGGAGATTCTATCCCCTGAGGATACGGTAGGCCAAACCGTGGCCGAAATGCTTCTGCACCCTAACATGAAGTCCTTCCTGCCCCTACCGGATGACTATGAGATTGTGGAGGTAAACACGCCTGGCAGAATAGTGAACAGTACCGTGGGCGAAGTAGGGCTACGCGAACGCTGGAACCTCAACCTGATTACCATCAAACGGGTATACGAGGAAGAAAAGAATGGCGAAAAGGTAAAAGTAGAGCACATTATAGGTGTGCCTAAAGGCGATACGGTACTCTACGAAACGGATATTATCATCTTACTAGGCAAGGCCCAAGACGTGGATAAGTTTATAGAGGTGAATAAATAGCTTGAACTTTCTGGGATTTCCTCTACTTTTGTAGCCCAAAATATGCAAGTACCCAACATCATAGCGTTCTGTACCCGCCTCCGTTTTGCCTTCGGACTTACCTTGGCATTCGGCATCTTTGGTGGGCAGTTGGCAGCTTTTGCTGCTGACGATGCGGATAGCTTTGAGGTACAGCAGGAGCAAGACCAAGACGGTGATCAGGATGAAACCGTTTTGCGCAAGGCCCCCGAGGCTACGCAGGCTTCTGCCAGCAACATCTTGCCCGATTTGGACCGGCCTACTTGGGAGGTTTCTTTACCCCAAACTACGGTAGACTACCCCGTATATTCGGCCACTCCTCTACAAGAACAGCACTTTTTCCGTACGCTGTTTCGGCAAATTATTTCCCCCAACGCACCCTGAATCTCTTATTGGTATTCTCTGGCGCAGTTGAGTTTTCAACTGCCCACGGGAAAGGTATGTGCCTAGTATTGCCCATACCCACTGCTGAATGATTTCAGCCATACATCGGTGGCCATAGCAACCATCCACCCTTTCCATTCGAATCAAAACAAAACCATTTTAAATACACAGTATCATGCGAGGAAGAGGATTTGTAATCACTCTGACGATCATCGTCACGTTGCTGTCAGTGTATTTCCTTTCGTTCACGATGGTATCGCGAAACGTAAAGGAGCAGGCCAATGCCTACGCCACTGACGCAGACGGAAACCTGGACTATAACAAGCGCCAGGATTTTCTAGACTCGGTTCGGTACCAGACCGTATACAGCCCACTAGGGGCCATTGACTACACCTACGAGGAGGTGCAAAATGTGGAGCTCAACCTGGGCCTTGACTTGCAGGGCGGTATGAGTGTTACCTTGGAGATTTCTCCGGTGGAGATCATCAAGGCCCTGAGCAACAACAGCCAGGACGCCACCTTCCTGGAGTCTTTGGATGAAACCAAAACCCGTCAGGCTGCCAGCCAGTTGCGCTTTGTGGACCTGTTTATCAGCACCTTCAACGAGTTGTCTGGGGGTAGCAAAACTTTGGCAAGCATTTTTGCTAACTCTCGTAACCGCGATCAGGGTATTACCATGAGTAGCTCAGATCAGGATATTCAAGAGCTCCTCACTCGTGAGATTGACGAGGCCATTGACCGTTCGTACACCATTCTGGAAACACGGATCAACCGTTTTGGTACTTCACAGCCCAACATCACGCTGCTGGAAGGTACTAGCCGGATTCAGATTGAATTGCCGGGTGTAGAAGACCAAGCGCGGGTACGCAAACTGCTACAAGGAACGGCTAAGCTAGAGTTCTGGGAAGTAGCCGAAATCAACGAATTGATTGATGAGTTGCAGGCCATCAATACCCTGCTGGCAGAAGAGAAGCAAGCGATGCAGGCCGACTCGGATCTGGCTGATGCTTTCGGTGGTGACGAGACCGCCGGTACTGCCCCTGTATCGGACGCGGCACTGGCTGATATGTTCGAATCTACCGACTCTACGGGTACCGACACCTCCGGCTCTTTGGAAGATGCCTTGGCGGGTACTGACTCGGCTGCCGTAGCGGATTCCTTGTTGGCTACCGTATCGGATCTGTTCTTGCTCAATGTAGACCCTCAAGGTCTTTCTTACCGCGTAGAGGATACTGCGAAAATCAACGCTATTTTCCGTCGTCCTGACGTGCAAAACATCATGCCTGGCAACATTCAGTTGCTGTGGGACGTGAAGGGCCGCGATGTAGAGTTTGGTGACGGTTCTTCGTCCAACATCCTTTCCTTGACCGCCATCCGCGAAGGTGCGCGGGGCGAAGCTCAGCTTTCCGGTGATGTGATCAACTCCGCCTTGGCCACCTTTACCCAAAATGGTCTGCCCGCAGTACAAATGGGTATGAACGCAGAAGGTACCCGCTCTTGGCGCCGGATCACTACGGACAACGTAGGCAAGCGTTTTGCGATCGTATTGGATAACTACGTATACAGCGCTCCAGTAATCAACGAGCCTATCCCTAACGGTATCTCACAGATTTCTGGTTCGTTCACTATCGACGAGACTAAGGACTTGGCCAACGTACTAGAGGCCGGATCACTTCCTGCTCCTGTACGAATTGTAGAAGAGGCTTTTGTGGGTCCTACCTTGGGTAGCGTAGCCCGTTCGCAGGGTATCAACTCCATCGTAGCCGGACTGGGTATCGTGGTGTTGTTCATGATTTTCTACTACGCTGCTGGCGGTCTGGTAGCCAACATCGCATTGCTGTTCAACATCTTCTTCATCTTCGGTATTCTGGCTCAGTTGGGTTCTGCCCTTACCCTGCCAGGTATCGCGGGTATTGTGCTTACCATCGGTATGTCCATTGATGCGAACGTACTGATCTTTGAACGTATTCGAGAGGAACTTCGGAATGGAGTCACGCTGAAGGCGGCGATCTCTGAGGGTTACAAAAAGGCCTTTAGCTCCATTTTGGATGCAAACGTGACTACCTTCCTTACGGCCATTATTCTGTTCGTATTGGGCGCCGGACCTATCAAAGGTTTCGCTGTTACCTTGATGGTTGGTATCGCTTGTTCTTTCTTCTCTGCTATCTACATCACCCGTGTGATTGTACTATGGATGACCCGCAAGGGAGACAAGTCTAAGTTCTCGTTCTCTACACCTTTCTCTAAGAACTGGTTGGCCAACCTAAATGTAGACTTCCTATCGAAACGTAAGATTGCCTACTACTTCTCTGGTGGTTTCATTGCGGTGGGTATCATCCTGTTGTCTATTGGTGGCCTCAACTTCGGGGTAGACTTCAAAGGAGGCCGTTCGTACGTGCTCAACTTCAACGAGGCGGTATCTACTACCGGCCTGGAAGAGAACCTCGATGATGACTTCCCAGGAGCATCTTTAGAGGTGAAAACCTTTGGCGCTAGCAACATTGTGAAGATAACTACCACCTATTTGGTAGATGACGAGTCAGCTGAGGCGGATGAGCAAGTGTTGGCCGCTTTGGTAGGCGGTGTATCTGACTACACCGGGCTGTCCTACGCTGGCCCTGGCCAAAGCATGGAAGGGGATAAATGGCAGGTAGCTAGCTCCAGCAAAGTAGGGGCTACTATCGCGGATGATATTAAGCGTACAGCTACCCAGTCGGGCATCGTGGCCATCATCATTATCTTCCTGTACATCCTTATCCGTTTTGAGCGCTGGCAGTTTAGCCTGGGATCAATCGTAGCCCTGCTGCACGATACCTTGGTGGTATTCTCGGCCTTTGCCATTGCTAAGTTCTTCGGAAAAAGCTTCGAGATTGATCAGGTATTTGTGGCTGCAGTCCTTACTATCATTGGTTACTCCATCAATGATACCGTGGTAGTATTTGACCGGATTCGGGAGACGCTGGGTATGCGCACCAAAGGCGATACCGTACAGACTTTCAACATGGCGATCAACAGCACCATCAACCGTACGTTGATCACCTCGGTTACCACTTTGGTAGTAGTATTAGTACTGCTGATTTTCGGTGGCGAAGTACTGCGTGGCTTCTCGTTTGCCCTATTGGTGGGTATCCTGGTAGGTACGTACTCCTCCATCTTTATCGCTTCCCCTGTGGTAATTGACTTCTCTAAAAGGATTGAGAAAAAGGAGAAAGAGAAAGCTGCGTAAGCATCCTCTTTCTTAAGGACCTAAAACCCCTGTTCGGTACTCCGGGCAGGGGTTTTTTAGGTTAATGGGATTTAGCAACTGCTTGACGAGCATTGCCCTATTTAACCACCTGAGTTCGGGTTAAGGTACATAATTAATGCACTAATCATCAGCAGATTAACCTTCCTGCGTAAGCGATAGAGGCTTTGTTTGAGCCCGAATTGGCCACCCGTTAGGGTGCTTGGCGTCAGCTGGCGAGTGCCGAAAGCGCGACCCAAGCCAAAAGCCCGCAATAGCGGGCAACGGCGTGGGATACGCCCAAAATTATTGCTTAGGATAACTTTTGGAGGGAGGGATTTATCATTTACCCCCAAACAAAGGTCATCTTGAGCGATAGCGAAAGAACTAGGTAGTGTCTGAAAAGGCCCCTCTGCGAAGCGGCTGCGCAATCACACTCAGTGGGATACGCTTGGTTTGAATCCCGGCAGGTGGCATTCCTATGTTCAAGTGATTAGCTCTATCTACCGAGGTCCTTCCGCGCCGCGCAGGCCTTACGCCAGGATGACTGGAATGGTGAGGTGTGGGGCTTACCCTTTACCCATACCCAAAGGTCATCTTGAGCGGTAGCGAAAGAACTAGGTAGTGTTTGAAAAGTACTCTCTTAGAAGCGGTTGTACCATCTCGCCCAATGAGATACGCTTGGTTTGAATCCT
>JBCBHI010000248.1:0-6701 GCA_038525885.1 Bacteroidota bacterium | reverse complement strand
GCCGTGGTGTATCTCTTACGGAAGTAATACACCTTGCCCAGCTCAATCTGGATGCTACACATAAGCCTATTATAGCCCATGCTTTCAGCAATTTCGCCAGCAGTACGTAGGGTAGCTTCGGCGCTGGTGTAGTCCCCAAGCATTTGCTGGGTGGTGCCTATGTTGAGGTAACAGGCAGCAATTCCCTGTTGGTCCCCAATGTCTTGCCGGGTTATGAGTGCATACTGGAAATACTCTAAGGCCTCCAGCAGGCTGCCCTGTAGCCTCCGTATTTCCCCAATGTTGTTGAAGACAATGGCTAGCCCCGCCTGTTCATTAAGTTCCTCCCGGATAGCGAGTGCCCTTTGCAAGTATTCTAGCGCTTGGTCGTAGTCGCCTTGCCGTAAATAAATGGTACTCAGGTTGATGTATACCGAAGAAGTGCCGGAGGAGTCCTGTTGAATTTGACGAATATTGAGAGCATCCAGATAATAAGTGAGCGCCTTGGGATAGTTTCCTTGGTTCTTGTAAGCATTGCCTAGGTTGTTGTACAGCGTGGCAATAGCGGAAGAGTCAGCTCTGGACTTTCGCAAGGGGAGTGCCTGCTGGTAATGGACTTCAGCCTGTTCGTAATTGCCGCTGGAGGCATGGGTAATCCCCAGGTTGCTAAGCGCCGTGGCTTCTATTATTTCATCGCCAAGCGTTTTACCGATGTCTAGCGCTTCCTGGAAGTATCGGAAAGCTTGTCTCAGATTACCTTGGCTTCTGTAAATAAGCCCTAGTTGGGTACAGGCGTGGGCCTTTTTATCGGCTAGGTTCGCCATTTCAAATAGACTACGGGCAAGAATATGGTGGTCTAGCGCGTCTTGCTGGTAGCCAAAAGCGCGGTACGTTCTCGCTAAGTGGTAATAAGCGTAGGCCATGCCTGGGGTGTCCCCAATTTTATTAGAAAGCTGTAGAGCCTGCCGGGCATAGTTGGCGGTTAGGGTGGAATCCCGGTTACGGTACCGCCGGGCCAACCGGTTCAATACTTGAATGCGGGTGGTGTCGGATAAGTCTTGCCGGAGTACTTGATGCAAGGAGTCCACCAGCACCTGGTTTTGACCCCACGACGGTAAAGCAAGGGTAAGCAAACAGCAATAGAGAACAAGGCCTAGGTGAAAACGCACGGTGTTAGATAGCCTTCCTGATTGTTTCTTTTCGGAAGATACCAACCAAGTGTAGTGCTAGCAATACTTACTGGGCTCTTTTCGGTACTAAATGTTGGTCTTCTAACATGGAGTCCATTTCTGAGTGTGGGCAATTAAAATACTATTATTTTTAGTTTACTAAAAATGGTGGCTATATTTCGGCATGTATCTCAATTGCCACACCTTCTTCAGTCTCAAACACGGAACCCTTTCTCCTGCTGATCTGGTAGAAGAGGCTTATCGCTGCGGAGTGGAAACACTTGTGCTTACGGACATTAACAGTACCTCGGGGTACATCGATGTGCTGAAGGTGATTGACGAGCGAAAGAATGAGCTGAGCCTTCGTCTGGTAGTGGGGATAGAGTTTAGACACGATCAGCAACTACGATACATAGGGATTGCTAAAAATAATGTAGGTTTTGAGCAACTGAATAGGTTTTTGAGCCACCATAACGGAACGGAAGAGCAGCTGCCGACCCGAGCTCCTGAGCTACCCGATGTCTTTTTCATCTACGGTTTACCCCAGGCTCCACCTCCTGATCAGCTCAGAAAAGAGGAGTGGGTGGGCATCCGCCCGGAAGAGCTAACCCAGCTGTTTAGGTCTCCCTGGCTGGGGTATCAAGGCAAGCTGGTAGCCCTGGCTCCCGTTACGTTTCACGACAAACGCGGCTTCAATGCCCATCGCCTACTCCGGTCTATGGGTAGGAATACACTGCTCAGTAAATTAGCAAAGGAGGATCAGGCCGGAGAGCATGAAAAGATGTTACCGGAGGAGCAACTGAGGGAGCTGTACCGTGATTATCCCCGGTTAGTGGATCAGGCCCAAGCGCTGATTGACCAGTGCTCTTTTGAAATGGAGCTCTATACCAATAAGAACAAGCAGGTATTTAGCGAAAGTATGGACGAAGACCGGAGGTTGCTTCGTCAGTGGGCGTGGGAGGGGTACCGCCGTAGGTATGGGTTTGGCAATGCCTATGTGGAGGAGCGCCTGTGGAAAGAACTCGATACCATAGAAAGGCTAGGCTTTTGTGCTTACTTTTTGGTAGCGCTAGACGTAGTTAGGTTTTCCAGCAGCAAGGGGTTTGCCCATGTGGGGCGGGGGAGCGGGGCCAACAGCCTGGTGGCTTATTGCCTGGGGATCACAGAGGTAGACCCCATAGAGCTAGACCTATATTTTGAGCGCTTCCTAAACCCCTATCGTACTTCTCCGCCAGATTTTGACCTGGATTTTAGCTGGCAGGAGCGAGACGCGGTTACGCAGTATATGTTTGACCGGTGGGGGCAAGACCACACCGTACTTATTTGCACCTACAGTACCTTTCAGCGCCGGAGCGTGGTACGGGAGTTGGGTAAGGTATTTGGCCTGCCTAAGCCAGAAATAGACCGGCTGGTAGATTACCCACATCTGTATGCAGACCGAGACCATATCTCCAAGCTCATATTCCAGTACGCAGAGTACTTGCACAACATGCCCAGCCACCTGAGCATCCATGCGGGAGGAGTACTAGTAAGCGAAGAGCCCATTTATCGCTATACCGCGGTGAACTACCCACCCAAAGGCTTCCCCATTACCCATTGGGACATGGTGGGGGCCGAGGATCTGGGCCTGCACAAGTTTGATATTCTGAGTCAGCGGGGGTTGGGGCACATCCGCGATACGGTGGATATGGTAGCCAGAAACCAAGGTGTAGCCATAGACATCAATCAAACGCAGTCCTTCAAGCAGGACCCGGCGGTAAAAGAGTTGCTGCAGGAGGGCCGAACCATGGGCTGTTTCTATGTAGAGTCGCCGGCCATGCGCATGCTGCTGGGCAAGCTCAAGTGCGATGACTACCTCACCCTGGTGGCTGCCAGCTCCATCATCCGGCCAGGAGTGGCCCGTTCGGGCATGATGCGAGAATATATTCACCGACACAACAACCCCGGTGATTTTGAATACATCCACCCCAAAATGGCCGAGCTCATGGAGGAGAGCTACGGGGTTATGGTGTATCAGGAGGATGTACTGAAGGTGGCTCACCACTTTGCTGGGCTAGACCTGGGCGAGGCGGATATCCTGCGCCGGGGTATGAGTGGTAAGGTGCGTAGCAAGGCAGAGATGCAGCGGGTGCAGGATACCTTCTTTAATAACTGCCACCGCAAGGGGTACCCCCAGGCCATAACCCAAGAGGTGTGGCGGCAGATAGAGAGTTTCTCTGGGTATAGCTTTAGCAAGGCACACTCGGCCAGCTATGCGGTAGAGAGCTACCAGAGCCTTTACCTGAAAGCTTACTTCCCCAGGGAATTCATGGTAGGGGTGATCAACAATTTCGGTGGTTTTTATCGTACGGAGTACTATTTGCACGAAGCCCGAATGGACGGGGCTGAGGTAGAGGGCCCGTGCGTGAACCATGGCGAACACCTGACCTATATAGAGGGAGCCACCATTTGGCTGGGTTTTATCCACCTGAAGAGTTTAGAAAGCAAGGTGGCGCAGTTGATTCCTGCAGAGCGGGAACAAAACGGCGCGTATCAAAGCATGGATGATTTTATTGCGAGGGTCCCCTGTGGTCTAGAGTCGCTCACCGTGCTTATCCGTATTGGGGCCTTTCGGTTTACCGGACAGCCCAAACGGGCCTTGCTATGGCAAGCGCATTTGCACTTTGGCCGAAAGCAGCAAGGGCCGCCTCCTGCCATGGCCCTGTTTGCTCCGCAAAAGAGAGAATTCACCCTGCCTAATCTGGAGCGACATCCGCTGGAAGATGCCTTCGACGAATTGGAAATACTGGGCTTCCCCCTCTGCGATCCGTTTTCGCTACTGAAATCTGAAGACCGTGGTAATACCATGGCTATGCAAATGATGAAGCGGCTTGGGAAGCGGGTAAGCATGATAGGCTATCTCATCACGATCAAACATACCCGCACTAAGGACGAAAAGCTGATGCACTTTGCTACTTTTTATGATGCGCAGGGGCGAGTTTTTGACACCACTCACTTCCCACCAGTCGCTAAGAAATATCCGTTTCGCGGGCGAGGGTTTTATCGGCTAGTGGGCAAGGTGGTAGAGGACTTTGGGTATCCTATGCTAGAGGTAATTCAAATGGATAAGCTACCGCTATGGGCTAAGGACGAAGTAGGTCAGCTGCCTGTATACAAGGAGGAAATGGACCCGTATAGCAACCGGGTGAGGGGTAGACGCTGGTGAGGTCCGTGATATTAGGTCAACATGGAATTTGAAAATGAAGCATAGTTTTTAGGCAACTGCTTCACTGTAAGGTGGTTGTGAAAATGTACACCCTTTGTTTACCCTTTGGTAGCCTATTCGACTAACATAATACTGTCGGTTCAGTTTTCTTTGCTGGAAATACCTCAATTCATCTATGAAATACACTGTACGTCTGTTAGTCTTTGGTGCCATAGCCAATCTGCTTTGGGCTTGTGTTCCAGAACCAGTAATCGAAGTCACCATCGAAGATTTTACGGGCATGATAGAAGAGAACCCTACCAACGGAGACGTAGTGGGTACTCTGAACATTACTACCAATACCGGTTCGGTTTCGTTGGAGGTAACGGAAGAAGACCCGGCCGGGGCCATTGCCATCAGCGCTAGCGGAGAGGTGACCGTAGCCGATGCTTCCCTGTTTGATTTTGAGGCCAACCCTACCATTACGGCTACTGTAGTGGGTACCAATCAGAATGCTACCACTACCGCCACCCTTACCATTTCATTGACGGATGTTGCCAACGTTAGCCTAGACGATTTCACCGCTAGCGTAGCCGAGAATCCGCTCCTAGGCCAAGCATTGGGCACCGTAACTGCTGCGGGAGAAAGCAGTGCCTTCACCTTTGCGCTTTCAGATCAATCTCCTGCGGGGGCATTAGCCATTGACGAAACCACTGGTGCGCTATCCGTTGCCAACCCGGCATTGTTCGTTTTTGCGGATAATCCTAGTATTACCGCTACCGTTTCGGCCTCTAGCCAAGGCACCACGGCCGCCGCGAGCGTTACCGTCACCGTCACCGAGGTCGCTCCCACCTTCAATATTTGGACTGGGCCAACCATGACCTTCACCAAAGCAGAAGAGGCTGATCCTACTCTGGAGGCCAACCAAGATCGCCTGACTAATAGCGTATGGATCACCCGTGGAAACGATGGAGGGCAGATTTATAATGCTGTCACCGAGTCCGTAGCCGATAAGGATGATAGCCCTGCGGATACGGAATGGGCCTTTGGTAACACCGCAGAAATTGCTACCCTCACCTTTGGCACCTTTAGAGGGGCTCTAGGCAAACCCAAAGATATTGTAGGCCGAGATTTGGTATTGCACCTTATTTCGGATGATGTGTACATCGACGTAAAATTCACCGCCTGGTCTGCCAGCAAGAAAGGTGGATTCACCTACGAGCGATCTACCTCCGAAGAGTAATCCTGTTTAATATTCCAAATGGTTGCCAAGTCCTGAGTGGGAGTCACCAGCTCTCTTAGGGGCTTGGCTTTTTTAGTATATCTCCCAGTTGCCTTGTAGGTAATAC
This sequence comes from Bacteroidota bacterium, assembly GCA_038525885.1. Lineage (GTDB taxonomy): Bacteria > Bacteroidota > Bacteroidia > Cytophagales > Cyclobacteriaceae > DMST01. Next base: position 1,020 of record JBCBHI010000248.1, on the reverse strand, counting down.
CGGTGCAGCACCGGTTGTTGGATGGTGTTGACCTCCACGGAGTCTACCGGAAGAAGGTCTTTACCAAACAAAGTGATGGCCATTAAAGCATCTTCTGTAAGCCATTGTAGCGAAAGAGAATTGGGCAGACTGAGTTCCTGAATTCGCTTTTTTACCACAGCATCACTACCGGCCCCTTTTTGGCCTAGCACCCAGCCCCATTCGCCTAAAGAAAGAACTTGGTTGTGCAGGGGCACTATGCTGAGTCCGCTACTAGCCATAGTAGCCTCTATACAGCGGAAAGCTTGGGTGGCGTAGTAGGGGCTACCCGCTTGGGTCACCAGCACCCCGTTGGGCGTGAGATGTCGCTCGCACAAGCGGTACATCTCGCGGCTATACAGTCTGGCCAGGTCCGTACTTTTGGGGTCGGGCAGGTCAATTAAAATGACATCGAAAAAGTCCAAGGTTTCCTCCATGTAGGTAAACCCATCCTGATTACGGATTTCCACGCGGGGATCTTCCAGCGAGTGGCCGTTGTACAAAGTCATGGCCGGGTGGTTGAGCCCCAGCTCCGTCATGGCAGGGTCTAAGTCTACCAAGATGACCTGTTCCACCGTAGGGTGTTTTAGGATCTCGCGCACGGCAAAACCATCACCTCCGCCAAGTACGAGTACCCGCTGTGGGTGCCCGTGCAGAAGCATAGCCGGATGTACCAGAGGCTCATGGTACAAGGCTTCGTCCAGGGTGCTTAGCTGCAAATTTCCATTCAGGTACAGCCAGTAGTGATTTTTCCACTGGGTGATCACCAGTTTCTGATACCGGGATTGCTCCTCATAAATCACCTTGTCCGTATACCGGGCCTGTTCTCCAAACCGGATAATTGGTTTGGCGAAAGTGAGGCCTGCCACCAAACCCACGGCCGTGAAAATGCCTAGCCCTACCAACCCTATTCTGGAGGTAGCAGGAATTTTATCTGAGAGCCTCCAGAATAGAATGATGGCTACAGAAAAGTTAATCCAACCAAGTACAAAAGGAGTGTAG
>JBCBHI010000247.1:0-6730 GCA_038525885.1 Bacteroidota bacterium | reverse complement strand
TTCTCGGATAAGGTTTGTTTCACTACCTTTTGGTAGTCTTCGGATACTAATTTATTCTCAGCTGCGGGCTTATTGTAAGTAGACGCCCCTACCTTGATTTCTTCCCGAATTTCACCCCGCCGTTTATTTTTTGCCAGTTGGTCCAGGCACAAATTGCGTGCGCAGGTAAACAACCAACGTTCGAAATCCCGCACCGATTCCAGTTGCGGATATTCATAAAGCTTATGCAAGGTTTCGGAGGCGGCATCCTCGGCGGCCGCTTCATCACGCAGGTATTTGTAGCAATATAACATCAGCTTTTGGTGAAACGGAGTGTACAACCTGCCAAATGCCGTACGGTCTCCATTTAAAAACAAAGTCCACCAATGCTGAAAAGAAGATTCGGTCATACCTTCGCCAACTGCTTTTCCATCATTGTTCACAAGTATAATAAATTATCCTACTTCCCTTGAACACCATTCCTCCCTCATCGGGAATAAATAGCCCTTTATCCGTCAAGGAAAGTGAAGCCATCTTGGCGATTCTTTAAAACAAATACCATGCAAAGACACATCCACCTATTTCATCTATTCACCTTCTGTATGCTAATTGGCCTTCCGCTAAGGGCCCAACAGATTGTTACCCAAGTACAAGGCAATCAAATCACCTACAGTGTGCAAGGCCAGCCGCCCCCCGTTCCTTTGGTAGGAGCACCCGCACCCAGGCGGGGGTACCTATGGATTTTTGACGACGGTACCTACAGCCAAGACTCTGTGGCGGTAAAGCAATACGCTCAGCCCGGAAACCACAGTGTGGCCTTATATACCAATGATAAATATGGAAATGGGGGCCCACCTCCGCCTGCCTACGCTAATTCGGGAATCAATGCGGGCGGAATTGGTAATATGCCGATTGGGCACACCGCCCTGGGGTACGTGAGAATAACGTCTAACCGGGTGGTGCAGCAGGACCTACATGCCTTGGTGCCGGAGGAACATACCGTAATGATCCTCACCTACGGAAATCCCAGTAGCCAACCCAAAGGACCGGGTCACGTAGTCGTAGGATTTAATCCCGACGACCTTCCCGATCAGGCCCAAGAATTAGACACAACCCATCAGTACTTTAGAGAAACCATAGAAGTAAAGTCAAGCTATCCGCAAGGCCTGCCGAGGCCAAGTTCCGGTGGTTTCCTTTCAGGACCTACCTTGAATTTTGATGACTACATTCACATTCAGTACGACTCGCTGGGGGCTGGTGAGGAGCGTAATATTTTCTTGGTGATGAACACCATATTAGAACCGGACAGCACTACTAACATCACACGTTTTCCTATGAAGGCGTGGCACGTCCTGGACCAAAATACCCAGCTTAGTTCTCAGCAAGGGACCGAAACCGATTTACTAGTTGCGTTTGCAGAAGATCCAAATCGGATTTTAGTGAACGAAAAACGGGCCCCTTGGTATAGCCGCCGCCCGCAGCAGTTGGAATATACGGTGCAGTTTCAGAATGAAGGGAGTGGCCCGGCCAGTGTAATAAAAATTGATGTTACGGGGAATGGAAGCCTAGACTTCAATAATATCGAGGTGACCGACTGGTACCCTCATCCGCCAAAGGGAGAACGGAACCCTACTGCTACCTCTAAGTTGATCACCCAAGTGGCCGAAGACGGAGAGGGGGTAATCTTTACGCTGGATAACGTCTACTTACCGGGGGTCCAACAAGTAGAGGGGGTAGATGAAGACTCTACCCAGGGTTTTATCACCTTTACGGTGCCGACCAATCGCAATTTTCGGCGAAATGCACTAGCCCAGGCCTCCATCATTTTTGATAAACAAGCCGCATTAGAGACCAACCAGGCTCGTACCCGGCTGATCAAGGCTTGGCGGCCCAGAGTAAGCGCGGGTATTACCTTTGCTTCGTTGCTCCCCTTGGACCTAGCGGAAGCAGGCTCACATCCGGGATTCCATGTAGAGGTGGCCTTTGATCGGTATCGGCCTAAGGGTGCCTATATTTCTCCACATTTCAGTGCACAGCAGCTAGCCGCACAGTCTACAGATGGTTTGAATGTTCTGGACTGGATTCAGCTATCTGCTTCCATCATTAATATTCATGCCCAGCCACTACCTGGGGTAAAAGTAGGTATGGGCTTAACGGGTCATTGGCTTATTCCTGGGACAGAACGGGCGCGGGTAGGATCACTGGAAGGATTTACTCCTGGTTCGCCTTTCGGGGCTGGGTTCTACAGTCAGGCTGCCTGGGCTCCCTTTCGGCGAGGGCCGGAGGTATACCTGCGTGGGCAGTTTCAGTACTTGGATTATATCACCCTTTCTAATATGCGACCAGAGTTGTACCAGCTGCAAGCAGGTTTGGCCTATACTTTCTAAAGCTTGACAATGCCAATGGCATCAGATTATCTTGCTGGCATGGGCAAAAAGTATCAGTATTGGATACAGATTGGGGCGTTATTCCTAGCGATAGGGATAACGCCTTTTTCATGGGGTCAATCCGCTAATGAACTTTGGCAACGAGGAATAGATGCTTACAAACAAGGACAAACAGATAGTTGTGCTTTTTTCCTTTTTGAAGCTGCCGATATTTATGAAGAAAAGGAGGATTGGGATAGTGTGGCATGGTGTTATAGGTACAGTTTGGCCTCGTATAATTCTCAGAAGGCATATGAGCAGACTATTCAGCTAGGTAAGCAAGGCCTTGCGAGGATACAGCTTAAAGGATATGGTTACGTGCGGGTTGCTATGATTGTGGGTTATGCACAAGGGCAGGTGGGCCAGCTGTTAGGGGCCAATGAGACCTTTGAGAAAGCCTATTTAGTTTCGATTCGTGAACAGCTGTATGATAAAGAAATTGGCAATCATCTATACAGGCCATTGGCCAATCTGGCTACCCGCTTTGGAGAATATGAAAGAGCGAAAGGCCTGCTCCAAAAGTGGTTGTTGCAACTGCAGATTACGGACCAGCCAGAGTTTTTGCAGCAAGAAGCTGCTAGTAATCTTAGTTTAGTATGGTTATCTCTGGAACAGCCAGACAGCGCTTTGAGGGTCATTAACCAAGCACTAATATTGGACAAGGGTATTTTACTTTCTCAAGGGCAAGTATGGACTCGCTTGGCAGAGATTCATTTCATGAAGAATAACTTCCATGCTGGCCTTTTCGCAGCCCAGGAGGCGATTTCTATTTTAAAGGAAGTACCCATAGATGAGGAATATTGGGAGTTGGGACTAAGGATAGGTCATTACTCGGCTGCGATGGAGGTAATGGGCGAGTTATTAGAAGCTACTGGGCAATGGAAACTTGCACAGGAAGCCTATGAGGAAGCTCTTCATTTACAAAAACAACAATCAGAAGGATTTCCCGATCGGCAGCAAGCAAAGATCCTGGTTAAGCGAGGGGATTTAGCCTGGAGGCAAGGTGAAAGCAAACCATCCAAAGACCACTACCTAGCGGCCCTGGCTTCGCTTACGGGGGTGGCCGAACTGCAAGCCTTGGATAGCACCACGGTTTTCGCAGAAAACACCTTCTATGAAATTCTGCCGGGCCTGGCTCAGGTATACGAAGAGGAGCAACAATACGATTCGGCTCGCTGGGCGTTGCGTTGGGGGCTCGTAGCGGGCCAGGCCCTGTGGCAAAGCCTGAACCAGGAAAGCGCCAAGCTAGCCTTGTCCCAATCTTTGCACAGCTTGTACGGTGAGGCAGTGCGGTTAGCCATGCAGGAAGGCGCGGTAGAGGAAGCTCTCGGCTGGCACGAAGCACACCGAGCGGCCTACTTACAAGAGAATGCCGCCCGCAATCAGCTAGAGCGACAGTACTTGCCCGATAGCCTCTTGAGGCTTTCTCGCCGTATGAAAGCTAGCCTGCAACTGCCTGGTGTGTCTGACGACCAACGTTTTGCCTGGTCACAAGCCTACGACACGCTACAAGCCTACCTCCAGACGAATTACCCCGTCGTAGATGCCTCGCTATCCGCCCCTGCCTTGAGGGAGGTGCAGGAGAAATTAGCAAGGAGCAAAGGCGGCTCCTTGGTCCTTAGTTATGCCTGGTATCCTCCCTACCTGTACGGTTGGGCTATTTCGGATGACAACCTGCAGGCCTACCAATGGGAAGCACCTGCCCTGCCTGAGCAAGTAGCCGGACTAGAGGCCTTGCTTACCCAAGTGGACCAGATAACTGAGCGGCCACTCGCCACCCGTATGGCCTACTTTCAGCAGTCCCATGAAGTGTTTCGCAGGTATGTACAGCCCCTTTTGGAATCGGCAAGTGCTAACCAACCTCTGCTCTTTTTGCCGGATGGGCCCCTGCAAACCATACCCCTAGAGGTACTGATGACGGACTCGGTAGCAACCTCGTGGCAAACAGCACCCTACCTGCTGCGCGAGCGCGCCGTAGGATATTTACCAGGACTGCAATGGCTGCTCACCGAAGCTTCCGAACCCTCTGGCGAGGAATTAATAGCTCTGGCCGCTCAATACCCCAATGCTCAGCAAGAGGCCATCGCTACACAACTGGCCATGCGGGATGGAGAGGTACCCTTGCCCTTTGCGCGGGAGGAGGTAGAACACCTGACCCGCAATTGGCCTTCTCAGGCCCTCTTTTCGGCGACCAAGGAAGATTTTCGGGAGTTGGCTCCCCAGGCCAACGTGCTCCATCTGGCCATGCATGCCTACACCAACTTGGAAGCTTCTCAGCTTTCGGGCCTACAGTTTAGCCCCTCTGAGGGGAGGCCCTCACACACGGAATTTCTTTCTCAGGCTGAGCTTCAGGCCACCCCCTTGCAGGCACGGTTGGTTACTTTGAGTGCTTGCAACACCGGGGTGGGTACTCCAGTACCTGGCGAAGGGCCCTTGAGTCTGGCCAGAAGCTTCTTGCAAGCCGGGGCGGAAGGCGTCACCATGAGCCTCTGGCGGGTACCTGACCAGGAAACAGCACGCCTTATGGAAGGATACTACGCGGCTCTGGCCGAGGCCCTCCCTCCAACCCAAGCCCTTCGGCAAGCAAAGCTTGACTACCTACAGCGGGTAACCGACCCCCTCAGAGCACATCCCTTTTTCTGGTCAGGTTTTGTGCATACGGGCCAGGACGAGCCTTTGTCAGAAGGGCGGTCAAGCCTTTGGGTGTATATCACAGGTGGGGGTATCCTTGTGATCTTAGTCGGTTTCCTGGTATATCGTCGAAGAGTATAACGGCAACCTTATTCGGGTAAATTGATGGCAATCTTGTTGGTGGCGGCCTTTCAGGCCTTAAACACCAACAGGGGTGAAATGGGAGGTGGCTTGGATCCTGTAAGGGGGCGATTCATGAAACGCCCCCTTACAGGACCTCTGCCAAGATAGGTTCCATCCATAAAGACGATATTTAAGATCCAATGTCATTTAGTTAGCGTAAGCTGGATCGCACCGAAAGTCGGACCATTCCGAATGCGATCCCTTCTTTGATGGCATGCTCCGGCATTCCGGTTGCATTGCCCTAGAGGCACATTGCAAATGCGCTTAGAAGATGCGGTCGAAATTGTAGTTCGACCGAGCGACCTAGACTAAACGACATTGATTTAAGATCTCTAACCCAAATTTTACCATTTCCTTTTGGCCCTTTCCCATAGATTGATGGGATTAATAATGTAGGGTTAGGCAACAAAAAGCCTTCAAAGAAAATCTCTGCTACCTCTGAGTCTTCTTTGCGCCCTCTGTGTTCCCCCCTTTTTGATGACACCTACCACGCATTAGCAATGGCCTAAACTCAAGAAAGCCGCCAGGATACCCCGGCGGCTAACTACCTAAACTACACGCTATTTGTAGGGATTATTTTTGGATCATGATCGGTGATGCGGCAGATTGACCGTCGATGACCATGAAGTACATGCCATTCTTCACGGAAGCAGGTACTTGCCATTCTACCTTCGATTGCCCTTTGGCTACTTTCACCTGAGCAATCTCCTCTCCTTGCAGCGAAAGAATTCGTACCGTACGGGTATGAAGCGCGGGGCGCAGGATCTCCATAGTAACTACATCCTGTACGGGGTTAGGATATACCTGTACCGGCATCACATCCTCATTGCTCAATCCTAAGGCGTTCACATCAGCAGGTTCTAATGTGCGGGTAGGAGTGCCACGGCCGAACAAACCAATCTCATCTTTGATAGGATCAATAGTGTTTTTGACCCGGCAAGGCTCCAAACATGCCCGGCGAATCACGATGTCATCTATCGATAATTCCGCCTGGATTCCACCTGTAGGTCCACCAATCATTTCAGGATAAATCATCAGTTGGCTATAGTTGCTGGTAGCCGTAAAGGTGGTTGTTACCGTTTGCCAGGTAGAGTATGCTGCTCCCATAGCATCCGTATCAATAGTTTGCTGAGGAGAACCTGTAGGAGCGGGACCCCAGCCAGTGTTTGGTGCAATACCGTTGGTGGCCACCAGGAAGAAATTGGCCGGATTGGGTGGGATATTGGTTCTTACGCGATAGGAAACATCATAGGTAACTCCCGCTTGGAAATTCACATTGGCTAAGATGCCTTCACCATCACCACTATAAGACCACATCCAAGCCCAGTTGTTGCCGCTGGTTGTAGGCTGAGGGCCAAATAAGGTCGGGGTATAGTGACTCGAAGTCCAATCGGCTATGTCCCCACTACCAAAATCAGTACCTGAATTGTCTTCGAAGTCGTGGTTGGGTACAATATTACTACCGGGGATACACTGCACATCCACCTCATCTATGTACATAATGGCCGGGC
>JBCBHI010000246.1:0-6757 GCA_038525885.1 Bacteroidota bacterium | reverse complement strand
CTGCCAGCAGATTCACGTTTTTCTTGGCGTAGTCTCCTCCCACCATATCCAAAATCAGGTTCACTCCCTCAGGCACCAAGGCCTTGAGCTCCGCTTCAAAATCACGAGACCGATAATTGATAGCCTTGGCTGCCCCCAGGCTTTCTGCGTAATCGCATTTTTCGTCCGATCCTGCCGTTACGTAAACCGTCCCTCCCATGGCTTTGACTAATTGGATACCTGCTACCCCAATGCCCGAGGTACCACCATGTATGAGTACGATTTCTCCCGCTTGGAATCCTCCCCGGTCAAAGATGTTGGTCCATACCGTAAAATAAGTCTCGGGCAATGAGGCGGCTTCCGCAAAGGATAAACCTGCTGGAACCGGTAAACATTGTGCACCGGAAACGGCCACTTGTTCCCCATAGCCACCACCCGCCACTAAGGCGCAAACCCGGTCTCCCACCTGCCAGCGTGGGGTACCCTCGCCCACCGCAGCTATCACCCCGGCTACCTCCAAACCAGGTATATCCGCAGGTGCTCCGGGAGGCGCCGGATATCGGCCCGCACGCTGCATCGTATCCGGCCAATTGACACCCGCTGCTTGTACATCAATCAGCACCTCACCAGGGCTAGGTACTACATCTGGGTATTCTGTCCATTGGAGAACTTCGGGTCCACCCGCTGAGGTTACACGTATAGCATGCATAGGTATTCGGCTTTCGATAGTTGCGAGGCAAAGCTATTCAAATTTGCTATCGGGGAATGAAACTTCGTTCATTGGTTTTGCTGGATGTACCTATCGCGTAGCCTAACCGCTCTGTCTATCTCCTCTGCGGGAGTACGTTTCACGTCTTTCCTCCACCCATGGGTTACCACTACTAGTGGTGGACTAACGGCCTGATCCCAAAAAGCAAACAGGCGAAAATGGTCTCCCAGATGCTGGACTCGGAATTCCCAAATGCCTTCCCGCAACTCCTTGAAATACTTGATATCGTCGCTTTCAGCCGCCAGACGAAAAGTCTTGTGCATTTTCTCTTGCACCTCTACAGGTTGGCTATCCACAAATCTCCTAGCCTTTGGTAACATCTTCACCTGAAACCGATCCATAATTTCTTTGGCTCAATCGGCAACCTTCACCACTACCTTCCCAGCAAACTGATTGGCATCCATAGCCGCATGGGCAGCAGGTAGCTCTTCAAAATCATAAACGGTGTCTATATGCGGAGCATACTGCCCGTTCTCCATCCTATCTACCATCATTTGTAGATTAGTTCCGTCCTTGCTCACATGCAATTCCTCACTACTGAAATACCCCACTGCCGATTTCTCCAAGGCCTCCCTAAAGTCTTGAGGAGCTGCTGTACCATAGCTTTCGGCCAAAGACCCGGCTAGACAAACCCGGCCATTGGGTGCAAGCATGGCCACATCATCAGGCACGGTAACCAAACTTACCACGGTATCTACCACCCCAGTGGCCCCCTCCGGCCAACACTGTAAAACCTTTTCATGAATGGGATCTGATGTAACCCATACTTCAGTCATTCCAGCTTGCTTTAGCCTGTCTACCTTATCTGGGCTACGTGTCAATCCTATCACCTCCCCACCCAGTTGGTTCACTATTTGAGTGATGGCAATACCTAAGGCGGAGGCTGCAGGACGAACTACCACACGTGGTTTTGCATGTTGCTGAGTTTGTAAGGATTCGAACAAACAGCCCCAAGCTGTGAAATAGGTTTCTGGCACAGATGCCAGCGTTACCCAGTCCAATGAAGTAGTTAGCGGAAATACATTGCTCACCGGCACTAGGGTCTTCTCTGCATAGGAACCATTGTATACTCTACCCATCCCTCCCATAGCCGCAGCCACCGTCTGTCCTACAGCCAATTCACCACCAGGGCATTCCAACACTACACCAACACATTCAATACCAATTACTTTGGGCCACTTCACGGCGTCACCAGAACCTCCCATCCGGGTAACAGCTTCCGCGCGGTTTAGTCCAAAGGCCTTAATCCCAATTAGGACCTGGCCTTCGCTGGGGCGAGGATCGGGCAATTCCTCCAGCTTCAATACTTCTGGGCCTCCTGCTTGATGGATCACATATGCTTGCATAGGAAAGAAAGAATGATGGTTTTGGAATTTGATCCAAACCATCGGAAACCCCAAAGCCTAATGGCAATAATTTTCTTAGTAATTAGCCCTATTCGGTAACAGGCTTGAAAAAAATTCAGTACCTGTTTTAAACTCTCTCCACTCTGGTGCATCCAACAACTGAACTCGCTGGACAGAACACCAGTGAGACCCAAAGGATTGATAATCAATAATTAGCAACAATATGAAAAAAGGATGGATGTTAAGTGCTTTGCTCCTGATCGGTAGCTTAGCTTACGCACAAGAGCAAGAAAGACCACGGCGCGGAGAGCGAGGTCAACGAATGGAGCGCCGACAAGACCGAGCACACCGGGCACACAACCAGATGGAACGCTTGGTGAAGGAGCTAGAGCTGACCAATGAGCAACAACAAGAGCTCAAGGAACTGCGTGCAGAGCAGAGAGAGAAGGGCGAGGCAAGGCGTAGAGAATTGCAGGAACAGATGCAGGCCGAACGCAAGGCAGCACAGGAGGCTATGGAAGCCGAAATGATGAAAATCCTAACTCCTGAACAACAAGCAAAGTTTGCTGAAATGATCGCCGAACGGGAAACCAAACATCAGGAACGGTTGGGACGTCAGATTGAACAGACTGAAAGAAGGCTAGAACGACTCAAAGAAGAACAAGAAGGCGGGTGATCGTGATTAAAAGTAATGAACAAGAAAAAAAGCCCTTGGCAGTGCGTCAAGGGCTTTTTTGTGCATTGGCCTCTGCCAACAGCTTTTGTAGCTGGGCCGCATTCTGGAAACCTACCCGCTGCGCAGCTTCCTTCTTTCCCGTACCCTGCTCCAGTAATCGCTGAGCAGATTCTAACCGAATGCCCTGCAAGTATTCCTTCATGGTAATACCCGTAGCTTTTCTGAACTGACGGGTAAGGTGACTCGAACTAATATCAACAAAGTCGGCCACCTCTTCTAAGCTAACTTTCTCTGAGTAGTGATCGCTTAGGTAGTCTTGTGCCGCATGTACTCTATCATCCAAATGCTCCCTATGGGCCAAAAAGGCACTCAACGGGGGATCTTCTGCCGTTCTGCGGGGAAACACCAAAAGTACGCGGCTCACCTTGGCGGCCATCCGTGGTGAAACCATATTTTCCATCAGATGAAGGGCCAAATCAATCCCTGCAGTAATGCCTGCCGAGGTAAAAAATGAACCATCCTCCATAAAAAACCGATTGGGAACTAAGGTTACGTTCGGGAAACGGTCAGAAAAGTCTTGAAAGAAATCCCAGTGAGTGGTGGCCTTCTGACCATTGAGCAGCCCAGAAGCAGCCAATACAAAAGCACCTGTACACACGGAACATAGCGTAACTCCTATCCCATGTATTTTATACAACCATTGGTAAAAGGGCTGTAGCTCCACCATTACCTCCGGGTCATTGGTTTTGGTAAATCGGATGCCCGGAATGAAAAGCACATCCCCCTTCTGCAACTTCACCTCATCAAAAGGCTGCAGGCTGGTAAAGGAAACCCCAATAGCAGTTTTCACCTCCCGCTGCCCCCTAATGGGCGATAGATGAATTACTTCAAAGGGTGCTCCTAAGTCTATGGCTTCGGAAAAAACCTGAAGTGGGCCTGTGAGATCGAGTACATGAAGCTCTGGGATAGCTACAAATACAACACGCCGCTTCTCAACGTTGGTAGTCATACCTATGTTATTTCTTCTGCTGAAAGTAAAAATTACTTCTGACTTACCTAACCGTGCGGACGCTAAACCATGATCTTTATCGCAAAAAAGCCTGATACATCTGTACCAGGCTTTTTCATTAACCATGTTATTACACAAATACTCACCGAAGTGAGTGCCCTTAAGTGGCAAACCACTAACAGGCTATGAAATTCCTGTGGGCGTTATATCGGTATCTCAAGGGCACCACCCCTTTTCGATGTTCGATATAATTATTTCCATAATTAATTGATTCAACCTACAATTTCAAGAGATATACCCCGTAACCTTGAGGCACTACTTACTCAGTAATAATCTAATTAACCATACAACTTTCAGTCATATTGTTATGGAATATTTCACCCTGAAAAATGAATAAAATGCCAGACTACAATACAAATAGAGGCAAACAATGAACTTCTTAGAAAAATTGTTCTACGGAAATTTACGTAGTTCAGAATCCATCAGCAATACAGAATAATGCAATCTTTCTTTCCGAAAAACATATAACCTAGCAAGGATACCTTACATGAATTCCCTCAAAAAATACTATGTCGCAACCTTGACAATAACCCTACAAAACAGACAGGCAGTCCGAAAACTGCCTGTCCTTATTTGATGTACTCAAGCACTCATCAGTGCTCTATGGTGGTAATTCAAATTATTGAGCTTACATAGTCGTAACATCGTGGGTATACCTTTGATGAAGTCCCACATGGCATAGAATCCGCCTATTCTCAAGGCCTTCCAGGCCGACCATAAGCTTGGTGACAACGGACTAAAGTAATCTCTTCTGAAGAGATGCCTATTCTCAGAAGTAAGCGCTTTCAATACGTAGGCCAGATGGTCCGGTTGGTTCCAATCGGCGCGGAAAGCCACCCTACCCTGCCTATCAAACACGTATACCATATTGGGCAAGCCGCCATATTCCTGGTGGGCATGGCCATCCAGAGCATCTACCAGAATGGTCCTTTGTTCCCTATGCAGCATCTCCAATTGCCGTGCAGCAATTAGTTTACCTCCCAGCGTACGGTGCGCGGGAGTAAGCCCACCTGGATGCGCTTCGCGTACATACATCACCAGAAAAAGAACATCGGGGTATAGCTTCTGTAAGTTCCGCATTCTGGGAAGTGCCTGTACGTAATTAGGGCAAGTGAGGCTCACGGTTTCCAAAACCACAGGTTTTTTACCCAAATAGCGAGAAAGGTTTTGGCGTTTGCCGTCCAGGTCAAACAATTCCATATCCCTAAAGGACTCGCCAGCTTTGGGGCCTCCAAAATCCGACACCGAGTAATGCTCGGGCTTAAAGTGAGAATAATTGTAAGTTTCCATGTGTGTGTTATGATTTGTCTTATCCAAAAAGTTTAACCAAATGGTTAATGCGGGTGTAAATTTTTTTCTAAACGCGTAATCCCTGCAGGAAAAACGCGTAAACGGACTCAATTCTATTATCTAAAAAAAACTGATAGTCAGCATCTTCCATCTCAAAAGCATGCTGCAACAAGGGCTTCGCCAGATAAGGATATACACAAAGCCCAATCAAGTTCGTAAGGAAGTCAGAGACACGAATGGGCCTCCACTCCCCTGCCTCTACCTTTATAGCAATCTCTTTCCGTAAATAATCAGCCGGAAACACCGACTGAAGAAAGGTAAACCGATTAATCAATTCAGGATTCCGGTATAGCTCCGTTTGGATAAACAGAGGCATATCCGGCTTTCGATCAAAGATTTGGACATATTGCCTAATGAATGTCTGCACCTGAACTTCAATCGGGTTACCATCTTCAAACACCGATTTCAATCTCGCCACAAAGTCCTGGAACACACGATCAAACACGTATTCAAATAGCTTGTTCTTGCTTCGGAAGTAATAGTGGAGCAGTGCTTTGTTTATTCCGGCGGCATCTGCAATCTCTTGCATCCGTGCCCCAGAAATTCCCTTTTCCAAAAATACTCGCTCAGCCGCATCGGCTATTACTTGTTCGGTCGTGCTATCCTTTGCCATGCATAGATAGATACGCCCCTAACAACTGTTAGGTTTAACCAATCGGTTAAAATATGATCATGCTTCGACAAACTATCATAATAAGAGGATTTGCAACCGATTCCGATGCTGGGAAAATTCAGCGTCTTTTATCGGTCAATCAGGCTAATCCACTGACAACCAAAGCATTGTTTTCGAGGAGAAATGGGCCACCTTCCTTTTTACCACACTACAGCAAGCCCCAATTAACTCTCCTCCTTACAAAAAGGAGGAGTGCCCGAAGGGCGAGGTGGATTAAGCCTCATCGCACAGTAACTCTCACCAGCCAGAGCCTTAAATCGGTAAGTTACTGATGATGAGCTAATTGCGCGGGAGGGGTCGGATCGGTATCTTCAAAAAGCAGATACCGATCCGACCCCTTGCTAACCCCTTCCTCGTCATCTCGCAGGGGCGCGTAGCCTTCGCTTAAACATCCGAATCCCGAACGACAACTACGGCAAGCTCTCACCCTTCAAGTCATTCCGAAGCGCAGCGAGGAACCTTGGTGGCTAGAGTTAACGCTCAAATTGTTAGCTGTTGACTTTGGTTGATTCCAGAGACTTTCCTTAAGGTGGTGATGAAGAGGTGGTTTCTTCAAGGGTTGGTGTGAGGGCAGGTACAACCGAGGTCCTTCGCTGCCGCTACCAGTGACGCTCTTACGCAAGTGCCTGATTATCAACCAGCTGGATATTAAGCTCTTGAGCTGTTTTCTCCAGCCATTTCTGCTTTCTTTCCCTGACCATCTGCTCATATCCCTCTATTCCCCTTTCTACATAGGGCTTGCCCTTCACCATTAGATTCCAATACCATATCGCCAGCTTTCTGGCTACTGCCTTGGTGGCTATCCCTGGACCTTTCTTGGCCTTCAGCTTCCGCCCATAAGCTCCCAGTGACGCTCTTACGCAAGTGCCTGATTATCAACCAGCTGGATATTAAG
>JBCBHI010000245.1:0-6759 GCA_038525885.1 Bacteroidota bacterium | reverse complement strand
GGAGTAGGTATTGGAGGAGTTTTGGAGCCTGTACAAGCCGCTCCAGTTATTATTGAGGACAATGCCTTTGTAGGGTCACGGTGTATTGTAGTAGAAGGGGTGAGGGTAGGTAAAGAAGCCGTGCTAGGTGCTAATGTAGTGTTGACGGCAAGCTCTAAGATCATTGATGTTACTGGCGATGAGCCAGTAGAATATAAAGGATATGTGCCAGAGCGCTCGGTGGTGATTCCTGGTTCGTACACCAAAAAATTCCCAGCTGGAGATTATCAGGTCCCGTGTGCACTCATCATTGGTAAGCGGAAAGAATCCACAGATAAGAAGACCTCGCTCAACTCTGCTTTGCGCGAGAATAATGTCGCGGTATAAGCAAGATTGGCCGTTTTTTTGCTCAGTTATGCATCATATTGTCATATTACCCGTTGTTGGGGTAGGACCTTGCGTATCTGAACATTTATGGACCTCTTTCAGGCTATTTTCCTAAGCTTAGTTCTTCAAAGCAATGCCTCTCATTCATCTTACATGATTGGCATGCACCCGCCTGCGCAAGAGCATAATATTCAGCTAGGAGAGAAGGTTCAGTATAAACTCTATTATGGGCTTATTCCGGTAGGAAAAGCCCAGATTTTCATTTTTGATAACCTGTACCGCATTAATCACCGGGAATGTTACCGTATTGATGTACAAGCCAAGACTATTGGGGCCGTTGATTGGCTGGCACAGGTGGAAGACACTTGGGGGGCATATGTAGATAAAGTTTCTTTGTTGCCCCATATGGCCTACAGGGATATTTCCGAAGGGGATTATAAGCGTAAAGAAATTGTACGGTATGATCACCGCACCCAAACGGTGGAGGTGAAGATTCTCAATAACAAAACCGGAGAGTTCCATGAGCCCAATTTCTACCATGTACCGCTCTATATACGGGACTTGGTCAGTGGCATGATGGCCGTCCGGTCTATCCCATTTGATACTCTAAGCATAGGGGATACGCTGCAAGCGGATGCTTTCTTTGAAGAAACCTTGTACGATTTTAAGGTGATTTACGATGGCCAAGAGGAAGTGAAAACCCGGGTTGGTAGGGTAATGGCCCACCGGTTAGTACCTATCATGCCGGATAATCCTGTGTTTGATGGAGAAAACTCTGTGGTGTGCTGGGTTTCGGCTGACCGTAATCAAATTCCGGTAAAAATGGAGGCCGATATGTTTATTGGGGCCGCCAGTTTGGAACTTATGGAGGCTGAGGGACTCGCAGAACCTATTGGAGATCCTGATGAAGAGGATGGGGAAGAAACGTCTCCTTAGCAGTTGATATTCAGTGGCTTATCTCACTGGTTTGCAATAAAACTTTTCAATTATTCCTTTTTCCTGGGCTATGGTAGCCTATCTTTGCACGCGCAAAACTTATCAAGCAGATTATGAAGTTTAGTTTGACTCTGGGAGTCATGCTGGTATGGATACTGGTAGGGTGTTCCAGTGATTCCAGCGATACCGCCGACCGGCTATTTCGTGAAGGAAAATATTCCGAAGCACTAGTGGCGTATAATGCCTTTCTAGAATATAATCCGGGCCACCTTACGTCCTATTATAATCGCGGGCGTACCTATGAAGAACTCGGTCAGTACGATCAAGCTCGTACGGATTTTAATGAGGTATTACGTCGAGATCCTGAATATAGAGATGCCTATCTGAGCCTGGGGAACCTTTCCTTCCGGGAGAAGGCTTTTGAAAAAGCAGCTGACTTCTACACCAAGGCAGCGGAAGTTGATAACGGGTATTCTAAGAGTTTTCAGTTGAAGGGACAGGCCTTAGCTAAGCTCGGAGACTACGAGAAAGCCATGAAGGCTTTCACTGATGCCATCAAGGTAGATAATGAAAACAGTGGTGCATATATAGGTCGAGGAATTCTGTTTATGAATTCGGGGCAGACCAAAAAGGCCTGTGCTGATTTTGATAACGCCCGTCGGCTGGGAGATCCTAATGGAGACCGAGCGCTAGAGCAGTATTGTAAATAGTAGGAAAAACATTGACTTAGGAATATACGCGGCCTGCTATTGGGCCGCGTTTTTTATTGCCCTTCATTTTCATGGTCGTGATCATGATCTCCATCTAGAGGCTGATGGTCACAGAGAATGCCTGATTTCATCTTTAGACTGCCTAAACAAGTAGGGCAGGGTGAACTTATTGCTCTAGTACCAACACATACTCGGCAAGTATGAATTCCCTTACCGTCGCAATTATCACAGGTGGCATATTGCCTGGTCCCAAGTCTGTTCAGACTCACTAAAACCCCTTCGCCATAGCATTTGGTACATTTCGTTCGGCCTAAACCTTGGCAATTGGGGCAAGTTTTTTTGATGGACCCTTCCTCATTGCATGTAGTGCACGCTACTAGGCGGAAACCAACTCCGTTGCAAAACAGACAATTGATTACTTCGCGCACGGCTACATCTAGAAGCTCCTGGAGTTCCAATGCGGCATCATAATAACTTCCGGTGCGGCCAGTGAGGGTTAGGTATTTTGTGAGAAAATTTTGACTGTTTCTGTATTGCTTGAGGTGGAACAGAGTCTCTGCAAAAAGATAACTCATGTCTTCTGGGAGAGTGGTATTTAGAGCGAGCATTTTCCTAAACACTACATTAGCGTCTTGGTATTTGCCTTCATACATCAGGTTTTTTGCCTGCTCCAGGTACTGGCTTACTAGCGGTTGATCGCTTGTTTGGGCCTGAAGCCCAGTCACAGAAAATATCAACACCAGAAGAAAAACGGGCAGTGCCCGTACCACAGATTTTTGCATAGGAATCAACTATACTCACTTAGACCACTCGTAAGCACGAAGGGTTTAGTCAAACAACGAAATTTACGAGAAATCATTCAATAGGTGAGAGGCAAATGGGTGACAACTTGGGGGGATTGGTAAGTTTGTCGATGAAAAAGAGAATCTATTATTGAGGATGCATTTTCTCGGAGAGATAGCTGGTGTAAATTTTTGATTTTGTCCACACCTAACAAATTTTTCCAGTGGATAAAAATTGCATATACAACTTGTGCTCATGAGCTCAAATAAACGAATTGCTGTGGTAGGTGGTGGGGCAGCTGGGTTCTTCTCAGCACTTCGAATTGCCGAGACAAACACGGATTGTCAGGTTTCTGTATTTGAAAAAGGAAATAAGGTGTTGGGTAAGGTAAAAGTGAGTGGGGGAGGCCGATGCAACGTAACTCATGATGCCCCTTACGCATCTCATCTGCTACCGCAGTATCCTAGAGGGAAGGCCTTTCTGAAGAAGGTATACAAGCAGTTTAGCGCCAAGGATACAGTCGCTTGGTTTGCGAAGCGAGGGGTGACCTTGAAGGTGGAAGAGGACGGCCGTATGTTTCCAGTAACGGATAATAGTCAAACTATTATTGATTGCTTGACCGGCGAAGCTAAGCGTTTGGGGGTACAGGTGCGAGTTGGTTCTGGGGTGAAAAAGATGGAAACTTTGGCAAAGGGTGGATTCCAACTCACCATGTTTTCAGGAGAACGATTGAGCTTTGATGCGGTGGTGATAGCGGTGGGAGGGTATCCGAAATCCATCAGCTACGATTGGCTCAGAGAGGTTGGCCATACCGTGGTAGATCCTGTCCCTTCTCTATTTACCTTCAACCTACCCAAGAACCCTTGGAAAGGCCTGGAAGGTATATCTGTACCTAAAGGTGAGGTGAGAGTTCAAGGGACTAATTTGGTCTATGATGGACCCCTATTAGTGACCCATTGGGGTTTGAGTGGGCCAGCAGTGCTACGTACTAGTGCCTGGGGGGCCAGGCTGCTGGCTGAAAAGGATTATCAAGCTAACATTCAAGTCTGCTGGCTACCCGAGATGGCAGAAGAATCATTGCGTGATGGGCTTTCAGCCTACCGAACGGAGCATCCCAAACGGACCGTGATGAAATATCCCTTGTTTGATTTGCCCCGCCGTTTGTGGGAGCGAATCCTGCTGTGGAGCGGCATTAAAGAGGAAACGACCTGGGAAAGTGTTTCCAAAAAAAGCCTTAACCGATTGGTAGAGAACTCGTTAAGGGCGCCTGCTGAAATGAAAGGGAAAACTACCTTCAAGGAAGAGTTTGTAACAGCAGGCGGCATATCCTTAGAAGAGGTAAACCCCATTACCTTGGAAAGTAAGGTAGTACCGGGGCTCTATTTTGCGGGAGAGGTACTTGATGTGGATGGTGTCACGGGTGGGTACAACTTCCAGGCGGCATGGAGCACAGGCTGGGTAGCAGGTACCCATTTAGGCATGCCTAAATCCTAGCGTGCTAGGGTGGTTATGATTTGTCGGAACTTTGCCTCGTCGGTTGGGTTCCTAGGTCCTTCGGATCGGAATTGGATAATGCCTTCTTCATCCAAAACAAATACATAGCAACTGCGCTGCTCGGTCATGTTCAGTTTCTGAAAGTAGGGGCTGCGGTCTCCGTAAAAGGTAGCCGTGTTGTCGTGCCACTGAGTAGGGATGCCGCCACGCATCCAGTTGTCAATCTGCCAACCTATGGGTTTGTAGAAAGTACTAATCATGGGAACCTCATGGTAAGATATCTCGGCTAAAGGTTCATACTCTTCTAAAATGACGTCGGCCCAGGTGTTTACTAATTTCTGAGCTTCCTGTTTGAATACCAGGATGATAATATTGGCCTTGCCTTCAAGGTCAGTGGGGAAGGTAATTTCCTCTTTGCTCAAAGTTTCGGCTTCCAAGGTAGGGAAGAGGTCACCTACTTCTCCATTGGTTTGACTATCAGGTTGTTGGGCCTTAACCCCTCCCCAGTAGAAAAGACATGTGGATAAGGCTACAATGGACAACAGGCCTCGGATAGACTGTTTTTTTGTAAATCGCATAGATACTAACCGCTTAGGTAGGAGATAGTATCATAAAAACCCGCACTCAAAGCCTTTGTTTCAAGCTATGGATGATGTCATTACTCTGTTACAGGATTACCGGGATTTCAAGAAAACGGATTCTCATGCAGGGTTTGCTGAGTTTGGTACCTGGTTGCAACAGAAGCATGCTACGGCTAGCACTTTATCTGTAGATAGACCAAACAAAATTGAGAAAGGACCAGAGTATACTGTGGGGTACTTGCTAGGAGGGTTGTCAAGTTTTGTAGAAACCTGGGTTAAGCTGGCTTTCCAGGATGTACCCTTAGGTTCGTTACAAGATTATGGCATACTGAAGTCAGTAGAGCATGTAGGTAATCCTACTAAGAAGCAACTGGCGGATGAAATAGTGGCGGAAAGGACTACTGTGATTGAAAGTATCAAACGATTGACGAAGGAAGGGCTGCTTTGGGAAACACCTGACGATCAGGACAGGCGTTTGCGCCGGGTGATGCTCACTGACCAGGGAGTGGATATGATTACGCTGGCAGATAGAAAAATGGCAGCACTAGAGAACTTGCTTGTAGGTGACCTAAGTGAAGATGATCAGCGTGGTCTACTGCCGGCATTGGGCCGGCTTTTTGATTTTCATCAGCATTTGTATTACCACCAGGCTAAAGAAAAAGTGAAGGAGAATTATTCGCTCTAATGCTAATTTAATGGGTTTGGTGAATTGAGCTAACTAGCTAATATTCAATGGGTTATTTTCCAAACCATTTTGCCATGATATTCATGGCAGGTTTGTTTTTCGGGGTGAAATCTGCCTTGTTTTCTCCTTCCCACTTCCACCAGTGTACCCCGGCAAACCACGGCTTATCCCATAGCGCTTGGTAGAGCGCTTCGTAGCAGTTGGCTTGGGTTTCGAAGGATATTTGACTGAAGCCAAACTCTTCCCATTCCCATGGTTTTCTGGCAGCATTGGGGGTGCTCTTATAGCCTACCTCCGTAAAGAGAATGGGCCGGTCCCATTTTCGGTGAAATTTTTCCAGCCTATCTACATAAGGTTGCCAGCTTTCCACTAAATCCTCGACCGTGATTTCATCCCCGTGTTCTAGCGGGAAATACCCTTGTATGCCGATAAAATCCAGTGCATCCCAGAAGGGAACATCTTCGTATTCTTCGTACCAGTTAGCGGCATAGGTGAGCTTACCCGTGTACACCTCCCTGATTTCTGTAATCAGTTTTCGCCACCTTTTTTCCTGCATTTTCGCTGTGGCATGTAGCTCAGTGCCTATACATAGTATCCGCATGTGATTGGCTTCAGCTATCTGGGCGTATTGCAATATGAATTCCGCGTATTTGGCAAACCAAGTTTCCCAATCTTCATCAGATTGCATTTCAATGCTGTTTCGCCAGGCACTACCGTTCATCCAGATGTGCGGTTTCATCATCACCTGCAGGCCACGGGCATAAGCGTCCTGTGCTACCGCAATAAAGGAGGAGTCACGACGTGAAATTCGCCCTTCGCTCCGCCGATAGTTAAAGTCCGGCTTGTTGGGGTCCCCTTGGTAGCTGAAGGGTACCAAGGTGATCCATTCCACGTTGTTTTCTACAAGCAGGTCTAGTTCCTCGGTGGCATTGCGGTACCGAAAGAAAACGTGAATTCCCCGCTGTTTACCATCCGTATCATAGTGAGTATTGGCAATGCCCGAGGAGTTTTCTACCGAAGAATCCCACTGATAGCAGAAATCATCTACCTGATTGAAATAGTGAGCCAGGCCTCGGTATCCTCCCCAAAGCACCATAACAGGCAGTATGAGCACCCAGGTGGTCATACGGAGGGCACCTCGCCATTGCTGATTTCGGTAACTCATAATTATGGCCCGTACTATACGGTAAAGCCAGTAGGGGAG
>JBCBHI010000244.1:0-6784 GCA_038525885.1 Bacteroidota bacterium | reverse complement strand
GTTCCCGAAGAGGCAGCCGCTGCACGCGAAATTACAGCTGCTGACCCTCAAGGTCCTTGGAAAGAAATCATAATAGAACATGAGGGCATGCACCTCGAGTTAGTCTTTGACCGAGATCTCCGTACTCTGGACTGGGAACCAGAATCCCTCAAAGAGCACTTTTCTCACCTCACCCTGAGAGACCTACCCTTAGGTGTACCTGTTTCGGGTTGGACCTTGAACCCTATAGTTCCTTCCTCCTCAGCAGGTAAAGAAGTAGTCACTTTTCAAAGTTCGGCCGGTGAAGGTATTACCTGTATCATTCAATGGAGCATCTTCGCCCTGAGGGGGTATTCGCAAGATTCGTTTTGTAAGGACCGCTCGCGATGGACGGATTCGCCGCTTCCTGAGCGGTGTTGGGTGGAAGTGCGGCAAAATTTGCCTTTGCAGCTAGAGGTTAGCTTACCCAAGTGGGTAGCGGACTAGTCCATATCTCTAACACATCTTACTGAATTGAAGATGTCATATTTATGCGCATCCGAATGTGACATTTTTTTCCAATTGGTAACAAGGTTCCAATCCCAGGCATATGTAGTGTCTTTTTCAGAGGATGACCAAAAACTAGCATTCCGATAAACACAACAATAGCTGTTCCGATATTTATATCCATAGGGCATAGCGTTGAAAAGGCTTTTGTTCGTTCCACTACCATTTCTTTCCCAAATATCATTGGTACTTCTAAGGTGGATAGCGGCCTCATTCATACCTCCAAATTGAATCGCTAATGCTGTCCATTCTTCATCAGAAGGTAAGTGCCATCCCGAAGGACAAGCATTTATTGCACCATACCAATTATATAATCGGCCGGATATTTCACAGTTTGATTTATAGTCGTCATAGCAATATGATTCTTTTGTTTTATAGCTAAGATTTTCTGCCATCCAAGTCATTTCATATTCGCTATCGTTTTCATCCAGCATCACATAGGTTACGGTTTCATAAATCCTTCCATCCCTGCCATCAATGAGAGAATCTACGGACTGAGCATGGATGTTCGAAAATGAAATCAAAATTGATAGCAGATATAAAAGTCGATGTTTTGACATGATTACTCAGTTTTTAGATGATCTACTGGATTTTGAAGGGCAACAGAAAGAATTTGCCAGCTTACAGTGAGAATACCAACAATCAAGACTACCAAAAGGCCTGAGAATATTTCCCATCCAATCTTATCACGGTACATAAATTCATTCAAAACCACACTATCCACGATGTAAAGGGTTAATGGAATCGCGAACAGACCGGCAATGATCATTGAGATAAGATAACTTCGAGAAAGCAGTAATACTAAGTTGGCCAGTCTTGCACCTAAGACTTTTCGAATGCTTATTTCTTTTGTTTTGCTCTCTGCGGTAATTACCGCCATTCCTAACAAACCTAGCATCGAAATGGAAATAGCCAGAAAAGCTAGACCGGTAACCAGAATATAGGTTAGCTTCTGTTGTCTGTAATTATTTTCTATTTGATCGGAATAGAATCGAAATTCAAAAGGATGAACAGGATCAATAGTCTTATATTCTTTTTCTAATTTTTTAATGAATAAAGGAAGGTTGCTACCTTGGAATTTTAAAGAAAGAATAGAGAATTGATCATTATGATCGGGATAGATAAAGGCGAACGATTTAAAAAGCTTTTTACTGAGTCCTATTTCTATGAAATCTTTTACAACTCCTAAAATATTGACTTGACTTCCGTTTAAACCAATGGTCTTTCCTACAGCCTCATCTGGGGTTCCCAGATCCAATTCTTTTACTAATCCTTCATTGACAATTATATAATCAGGATTTCCACCATCCATGAGAGGATTCATGAATGTGCTACCAGCCACCAAAGCAAATTCATGAAGGTCTAAAAAGCTTTGGTCTATATACCCTATAAGCGTAAGGTTTGGCTTCTTATCTTCAACTTGTGTCATACCCCCGGAGAGGCCATCCCCACCTATACCAATGACCAATGAGGACTTTGAAATCTGAACCACCTCGGAAATGCCAGCATATTTATTCTCAAGAAGATCTATGTATTCACTTTTAACTGGAACGTTTATGATATTCTCAGTTTCGTATCCCAAGTCAAAATTGAGGCTAAAACGATACTGATTGTAAACCAAAACAGATGCCGTTACTAAACTGATTGCTATGGCGATTTGAAACACGATCATGATTCTTCTCAGATTAAGACCTGGAAAAAATCGTGTCTTGCTTACATCCTTGATCAATTCTTTGGCAGTAAGTTTTGCAAAAAATGAAGCCGGTAAAAGGCCTGCAAGAATCCCCAGGATAATAGTGAATAGGAGAAAATAAGCTATGTGAATTAACTCAACGTTCAATTGAAACATATCCGCCCCTTGCAACGCAATATTCTGAATCCTTAAGAATTCAGGCCGGATGAAAAAGAACAATCCTAAACCCATAAAGAAAGCCAAAAAGGACAACAGGATAGCTTCAATCAAAAACTGAAGAAAAACGTTTGATGAATCAGCGCCTGATACTTTACGAACCCCCACTTCTTTTGAGCGTTTTAACGCGCTTGCCAGAGACAGGTTTGAATAATTGAAACATGCAGAAATAAGGATTAGCAAGGTCAAACCTATCATTAGGTAAACTCTTTGTTGAGGAAACCTGGGGCCAATCAAATTGGAATATAGATCACTGGTGACAAATGAATTCATCGGTTGTAGATAGTGTCGTACAGGATGATCTAATCGTGCATTATGATCGGAAATGATGTTTGCCATAGATAATTCCACCGCCTCTGGTCTTGCTCGTTCATCTAACAGGACGTATACGTAATATTCTCCCGTGGCGCTTGGGCTATTTGCATCCTCTGCTTCGTGATTTTCCATTTGACCTTCTGCATTTCCCAAGGAAAGCAAGAAATCAAATTTCATATGAGAGTTTTTAGGCGGATCTTCCACCACCCCTGTCACCATATAGGTGGATGAATTTGGGCTGATATCAAAAGAAACCGACTGCCCAATTGGATCATTATCTGAAAACAATTTTAAAGCGGTTGATTCTGTTAAAACGATTCCATTTGGATGGGTGAGAGCAGTTGCAGGATTTCCGGACTTTAGTTTGAAAGAAAATATGTCAAAAAAAGTATCCGATGCCCGAAAGCCTTCCGCCGAAATGGCTCTTTCTTCGGTTTTCAAATCTGTAGAATGCATTTCTGATCGCATCATTAAAACACTTTCAATTCCAGCAACTTGAGAATTTAATTGGTCCGCAATGTAAAGGGATGCGGTAGTTAGATAAGATTCCTCTCCACTCGAACCTTGAACCCTTACAGTACTGACCCGGTAGATATCATTCTTACGAGCATGGAAATCATCAAATGAATAAATCTCAGAAAGGAAGAGAATCATCAATATTCCAACAGACATGCTGATTGCCAATCCAATGATGTTGATGAAGAAAGTGGTTTTGAAACGCTTAAAGTTTCTAATTGAGATCAGAATGTTGTGTTTGAACATTGCAAATTTATTAATTGAGTATTGGCTTTTTCCTTTGAAAAAAAGGTGGATGATGATAGATAGCACTTCTTTTAGATAGATGTATCTGGCCTTACGGACACCAAGGGTTTCTACATTAATTTGAAATAGCTCGTCTAAATCCCAAAGGGCTGTAGAAACAAAATCATAAGAAGAGAAGCTCTTAAGAAGCCACTTGGCAAGCCTCGGAGAATCTGCATTTTTATTCCTCGCTTTCATGATTTTAACCAATCGATTTTGGCTTGAGGAAGACGATTGAAAAGCTCGTTACGCATATTCCTGACTTCATTCAATGTCATTATTCCATCTTTGGTGATATCAAAGTATTGCTTTCGTCTTCCTCCTTGCTTCTCTGTTATCCCGCCTACCCGGGAACTAACCCATCCCTTTTCTTCCAGGCGCTGAAGTGCAGCATATAGGGCGCCTAGGCTTATTTTTTTATTGAGTTGATCCTCAAGTTCCTGTTTAATGGTAACTCCATAGGCATTGTCTTGGAGTACACCTGTAGCAAGAAGTACCAATTCCTCAAAAGCACCCAAGGTAATCTTTTTCATTTCCTCTCTTTTTGGTAATAAATGATAAATATATGATTAATTACGAAAAAGAGAATAAATATTTTCAAGGTTGCGTGCGAAAGAGGAATAGCTACTGGTGGGGTTGATTCGCTCGGAAATCATGAAGGGGTGGTAAGGAGAAGTCGGTGCGGCTATAGAAATATCCCTTCCTTCTGAGTCTACTCAGCGCTTCCTGTGTTCTCTTTCCCAAGACAAGACCTTTTGCTGCTTTGGTCTAGCCTTTTGACATCTAGCTGTTTTGTTTTTCAAGATTCGGACTCCCTAGAAAATAGTACCTTGGGATGATCTAACCTTGCACTCCATGGAACCCCAAGAAGTCATCACCCGATTCTACACCGCCTTTGCTGAAGGCGACACCGAAACTATGGCTACCTGCTACGCAGATAATGTACAGTTTGAAGATCCCGCTTTTGGGAAGTTGAAGGGACCGGAGGTGATGGGTATGTGGAGCATGCTATTGGAACGGAGCAAGGGGCAGCTACAACTGACACTGAAAGAAGTCACAGGCAGCGGTAACTCAGGTGCGGCGGTTTGGGAGGCCCGCTATCCTTTTGGGCCTAAGAAAAGGCCGGTGCATAATGTGATTTCGGCCACCTTTACCTTTCAAGATGGCAAAATCAGCCAGCATACAGATGTCTTCCCTTTTTGGCGGTGGTCGCGGCAAGCGCTAGGGCTGCCTGGTCTCCTATTGGGATGGACTCCATTTTTGCGTAGCAAGGTGGGCCAGCAAACCCGCTCGCTGCTGAAACGGTATATGGAGAAGCAATCCTAACATAAATATGTCCCCAGGCTGACTAGCGCTGGCGTATTCCTTTTCTAACAAAAGAGTTCTCTACTACCGTGGGTTTACAATTCCAAGAGGGGCCTAAGTTTAAAATCTTCTACCTTAAAACGCCCTATTTCCCGGCCTTCGCAGTTGATTCTTAGCGAAAGATCCATTTCAAAGCTATAAGGGTAGTAGATAAATCCGCAGTTGCCACCTACCGATAGCTGCTTTCTAAATACCAAGGTGATGGGCGTGGTAAAGGCAAATTGAGCTTGGGGAGTAGGTACCGCAGGCGAACAATTGGGTCTGGTAAGGTTCGGCTGGTAGCAGGGAACACAAACGGTATCTATGCCCAGCCCTGCCGAGGGAATGGAAGGAAGAGCCGCCTCCAGCTGACCCGTAGGGAGTTGCGCTAGTTCTTCTCCCACCATTCTGTAGGACCATTCGGGGCCCAGGGAGGGTACCGGCTTCCACTCGGGACGGTCTCCTGGAACCACGAGGGCTTTTTTATAGTCCAGCGCAAAACTGGCTAACTCGGCCCCATCTGCTTTCACAATCTCCAGATCAGCCATAGCCATGGGGTTATCAAACTTCGCCTCTCCGGTGGCGATTTCTATACCTCCGGTTTCCAACGTGCTAGGTACAAGGTTAAGGTACAGGCGCTCGGTGTATTCAGAGTTCTCGTCTGCCGCATTTGCTCCGGGGTGCAAAAACTGCTCAGGGTCTTCTTGGATGGAAACCCAACTACTTTTTAACATTCGCCCACTTTTGGTTTGTGCTACCGCCCGGATGGTTATACCTGTACTAGGGTGCATTTGAGGATTTCGCATCACGGCTCCGTTTAGGGAGAGTGCATCACCCGGGCCGCTCTCCTTGCTCAGTTCAGCATCGGCACGGAAGAAGTCACCGATGGTAGTATTGGCCAATAGCGGTTCGGTAGGCTCCTGCATTTCCAAAAACATGGATTCAATACCCTGTCCCGGCTCCTGAGCCGTAGCCAGTACCGTTAGCTCTCCGGTACCGTAGGCTACCACGGTAGTATCCGCGGTGGTGTTGCTACGTTGTAAAGTGATTTCCCCCGTAGTGGTTTGATCACAGTTGGTAAACATGGGGCCGCTTATGGTGAGCTGAATGGAGGGGTCTGAGGGGGTACATTGGCTAGCCCCCAGCAGTATCACTAAGCACCCGGTGAATAGAGTCAGGTTTTGCATGTTGATTTGGGATTTGAATTATTCACCAAATCAACAACAGGTCCTATAAAATTACCGTCGATAATGCACTGAAAAACCCTCCGTGATTTAACGGTATTTGGGAGGGCTGTTTGTACTAGGCACCTACCTCTGTTAGTGATTGGTACATTTCTTCCGCCTAAGGGTTCCTTCAAGAGAAAGCAGGACTCAGTGCTGTCTAAGCACTCTCATTTGTCCTTGGGTTAGGTATAATAAAATGGGTTACTTCTGAATCTGACAGTATCTCGTACTTATCTTTCAGACCCCCTGAAAGGACCTCCCCCAAAAGCTTCTCAAGCCCAATATCTACTAGCCTATGACCCGGCCACACACCCGGATGGAAATCCAAACGGAGATCTTACACAAGAACTTCCAGCTCCTCCAAACCCAATTTGGAACGCCCATCATGGCGGTGGTGAAGGCCAATGCCTATGGCCATGGCATCGCTCCAATTGCTCAGCACTTACAGCAAGCAGGAGCTACAATGTTTGGGGTGGCTACAGTGGACGAAGGAATTGCTTTGCGAGAGGCGGGGATTACCCAAGGTATCCTGGTACTTACCAAGCTATTTGCTGAGGAGGTTAGCCAAGCTCTAAAGCACAACCTACAGGTATTCGTTTGGGAGAAGGAACAAATAGAAGCCTACCACCGGGCCGCCCAAGAGGCTAAGGGTCCCTTGCAGGTC
>JBCBHI010000243.1:0-6813 GCA_038525885.1 Bacteroidota bacterium | reverse complement strand
TCCACCCGAGTGGGATGGGCTGTGGCAGGTGAGGCTCAATGTTTCTCGGGAAATTTTCAGGTTGGAGGTGGGTTGAGCTTCATAGGCAAGGTAAGGTATCCAAATCTCTGCCAGGGCTTGTACGCACTGGCAAAGTAGAGGAAGGCTAAATGATTCTCGGTGAGTTTTCCGGTAGTAATTGGATGGGTGAGCCATGACGACCTAGGTCCTTCCTTCGTCAGGATGACTGGAGTTGTGTAAGGAGATTGATATCTCGCCAGAGCAGGGTTTCGCTTTGTGTGTTTGGCTAGCGGTCTTAGGGAACTTTCCAAGGGGCTTATCGGATCTGTTGCAGGACTTGCTGGATGGTGAGGCCTTGGTGTTCGGCGACGGCTTGGCCGTAGGGGCTGGTGAGGAACTCGGTACTGCCATACCACTGGATGTCAGTAATGGTAAGTCCGGCAAGGTCGTATGCCTGAGTAAGTGCCTCCTGTAGGGCTGGCCAATCCTTTTGGCCAACCAATAAGTATACAAGGCGGTAATACAGGGGATGGTAGTGTGGAAAGCGGGATATGGCCTCTCGGATGTGTTCCTCCCGCTCGGCATCCGGTACCCGGCCGAAAAGATTTTCTATTCGGTCATGAACAAGCCCAGGCCCCGGTCCTACTAGGTTTTCCAAGGTGTCCAGGGTAGCGTCTAGCTTTTCGTAAGATACCCGGCCGTAGTTGGTCTGAAAGCGGTTGCGGTAATAAAGGGCCGCCAGATTGTCCGGGAAGTGTTCTTCCCACTCCTCTAAGTGGGTGAGTTGAATCTCTGGTTCCTCATAGTTCGCTTCAAAATGAGCTACCTGCCAGGCAGGATCCTGGCGGTAGGCTTGGGGTAGCCCTAGCAAGGTTTGGTAGGAATCGTATTGATCTGGATAGTGCAAGGCATGCAGGGCAGCGTAGTACTTGGGTAGTGTATGGGTTAGCTCCTTCAGGGGAAGATTGATTTCGGAAAAGCCATAATACTGACCGTTTTCTATGGCCTGTCGGCGCACCATCAGCTGTGAGAGCGGCATGCCCCAGTCGTATAAGAATACTTCGGTCACTTGCAGCCTCCCCTCAATTTGCGCTACTGTGAAGTCAAAAAAATGATCACCGTGTTGGTTGTAGGTGTGCAAGACCAGGTGGCCGGCCCCCAGGCTATCGTAGTAGTAGCGGTGCACTCCGGCATAGTGCTTTTGGTTGGGGCTTTCTAAGTCCCAATACTCAGCTAGTAGCTCAGAGAGGTCATATTGCCAGCGCTCTGCTGTTTTGGCTTGGGCTGCCTGGCTGGGTAAGCCATACGCTTGCATGTTATGCAACAATGTCTCCACACTCCAACGCCCCGAGAGGGCATCATGAGGATAGGCGAGTGCTCGCTGGGCTAGAGAATCACCGAAGGCCTGGATGGCTTCCAGGCTGGGTGGCACTCCGGTGGGCTTTTCAGCAGTGGGAGAACTACAAGCCAGGGTCAGGAGCGAAAGTAGAAGGGGTCCGGTGCGATAGGTCATGGGGTGAGTCAGCAAGTTGTACAAGATAGATGTACCTCTGGCTGGTTTTCCATAGCCCTCTAGAAAATTTGCTTGGGTGAAGTGCAGGAAGGGAGTCGGGGAGCCGGATCAAAAGTCAAATTGAGCAGTCATTTTTGTTTGGGGCAAATAAATCCTTGCCGGGTGCGATTCGGGGCTCCGCGGCGCGATCCTACTGAGGAATCATTTTGCAATCTGCTCATTTACAGTTCTTTGTGACATCAGTGGTAAGACGACTCCAAGTCGTCCCACCACGATACCCTCTTTCAATTTGTGTGAGGCGCGCAGCTTTAGGTCTACTCAGGGGAAGGATTTCTTCTGGCTTTTATGCGGCCCCTAGTTTAGAAAGGTAAGTGCCCGCCAAAGTGGGCTATGGGGTAAGAGCGTTATTTGAGCGCGTACAGTGGTTCACGACCCAGGGTAGGCCATTCGCCTTCTTGGTCGTGGTAGTACAGCATCGCTTCTATAGACAAGCCTTGTGCATCAGCCACGGCGTGGGCTTGGGTGGTTTCAAGAAATTCCGGGAAGGTTGTATAGTCCACTTCAGCCATGGAAAGATCGGCGTGTTGGTAGGCATCCGTAAGGGCTAGGGCGAGACCATCCCAGTCTTGCTGCTCGGCCAGCACATAGATCAGGCGGTAGTATAGCGGGTGGAAGTTGGGATAGGTTGCAATCGCTTCCCGAATGTTGGCTTCGCGCTTCTCTGTAGGTATTTGGCCTACTTGGTGGCTCAGCCGGTCATGTACCAGACTGGGCCCGAGGCCTACCTGTTTTTCCAGGGCATCGAGGGTACTTGCAAGTTGCTGCCCTGAAACTAGCCTGGATTCTGTTTGAAGCTGATTGCGATAAAAGAGGGCGGCAGGACTGCCGGGGAAACGGGCTTCCCAATGGTTTAGGTGTTGTAGCCGGGTTTCGGCAGACTTGGAGGCAGCGGTTCTGTAGCGGGCTGCGTGCCAGGCGGGATCCTTCCGGAAGGCTTTGGGCAGTTGGTGAAGCACTTCATAGTCGTAGTTTAGGCTTCGTCGGGGGCCTACGAGTCCCTTGAATGTGGCGTAATACCTGCCCCGGTTGGTGGCCATGGTACGCAGTGGCAGCGCTACCTCGGGGTAGCCAAAATGTTCGCGCTGCAGGTACCCTACTTTTCGGACCATGAGGGCGGACAGGGATAAACTCATGTCGTAGAGATACACGTCGGTGATAGCCAGGGTATTGGCTTCTTGGGCCACCGTAAAGTCGAAAATATGGGCCCCCTGCAGGTTGTGTGTATGCAGCACCATGTGAGCTGCCCCCAGAGAGTCGTGGTAGTAGCGGTAGAAACCGGCGTAATTCTTATTGCTCTTGGGAGTCCAGTTGAGGTACTCAGTGAGCAGTTCGGAGAAGTTGTACTCCCATTCGTCAGGGTTGTAATCTTCCACTAACCTTTCGGGCAAGCCGTAGGCCTGCATGGTATTATGAAGAGCTTGGATAGACCACTGGCCTTTGAAGGCATCCCGCGGGTAGGCTCGGAGGCGTGCAGCCAGCGAGTCGCCCCAGACTTGCAGGGCCGCCAGCGTGGGCGCGTCTTGGGTAAGGGCTTTTGATTGAGGATTTTTTTCCTCTGGAGCGTTGCAGCCCAGCAAAAGGGAGGCAATCAAAGCGTAGCAGGAGATCAGTTGTTTCATTTGGCTGGATTGGTGAGTAAGGTGATGACTACCAGACATCGATGACTACCCGTTGCCTGATGTATCGAAAGTGTTCAACTAGGAATATAGGTTAATTGTCGGGTTTTTTAGTTATGAGTCGTGATTATTAGTTAGGAGTGGGGTAGCGAAGGCCCGCAATGAATGCGGAGTGGAGTATGTTCCGAAAGTCTCATGAGTGTTAGTTAGTAGCTCATCGTAAAAAAATATTATGTCGATTTCTTCTTTATGACTATGATTATAGTTATAGTTACAAAAAACTAGGAACAACGAAGTTCCGCAACAAAACCATCTAAGACTCATGATAAAAAGAGCACTAGTACTCCTAGTAGGGGTAGCGGTAATGAGCTGCCAACCAGAAACGTATGTAGAACCTCTGTCGGTTTTTGATCAGCTGGCCGGGCACTTGGAAGAGGCGGGGTATCCTGCTGAGGTTCAGACGGACGGAACGCTGCTGTTGACCGGGTTTCCTGACCGCGCGGAGGCCATTCGGGTAATCGACGAGATTTTGGAGGAGATCGGGCATGCGGATCAAGCCTTTGGAGCAAGCGGCACCCAACGAGGTAATACTCTCCAAGGTAGAGGGGAAGAACTCTCCTGTGATTCGAGTGAAATCTATTACGTAGGTGATGAGGCTTGTCAGAATTACATCTGTATTGGAGGCCCTGAGTTTAGCAGGAATCCAGGGTTCGTTTGTTTTGACGGAACTTGTATTTCTATTACTACCACTTGTGTCCAACGCTCGGGCGGAAATCGTGAAGGAGGTCCGTTGCCTACAGGCACTTGATTCTCCTATGACACAGTAAGAATGGCTAGCCGTCTCCTTAATTGGGGACGGCTTTATCTTTTTCCTTTGTCCTTATCTAAAAACATCAGGATGCGTGGGTTACCCACGTAGTTGTCAAAGTTGCTATAGGGGCCCTCAGCGGCGAAGAGCAAAAACATGTCCGTGAACCAGAGAAAGCCAAAGCCCCCGCCCGTGACGAGGTAGAATAGCCAGGTCTGCCCCGAAGTGCCCAGGTATAGGCGGTGAATGCCTAAGGGACCTAAAAGGAAGCAAATCCACATGGCAACCTTGGGTTTGGGCTCATGCTGTGCCTGGTAGGCAAGGGGCATAGGGTAGCTGCCCGGATGCGGGGAAGGGGCTGTGCTTATTGCAGTAGGAGGGAGTGTGGCAAGTGGTTGGCCTTGGGCAACGCTGGGAAGTAGGCTGATGAGGAGAGGCAGAGCCAAAAAGAAGACCAAGAGACGGGGCATACACTAGCGTTTGGGTGGGATGAGGAAGGTAAGGATTTTTTGAGTGAGGGATAGAGCCACTGTTTGAGCTCACGAAGTGGGGCCTGAGGATCCCTCGGACTTCGAGTCCCGATCCGGTGGACCGCCTCAGTCTCCGAGGGATGGACTCGATGGCCCCACTTGGTAGCGAGTGGTGATAGCCCGGCCCCGGCGGAGCGCCGCCCGGCCCCAAGGCCGCGGGAGCGGACGACGGCAAGGGGACACGCCCAAGACTGATACGCTAATCGCGTTGCAAACGCGACTCTCGATTGTCCTCGTTCGGAAACGAGGACGATATGCCGTCCTCTGTTAATCGGGGTTCCTTGAACACCCTCTACGGCGGAAGAGCTGGAAGGGTACCAACCACAATGGGTTATCTGCCAGGTGATTAGCCCTTGGCGGGGCGCCAGAGGGGGCCTACAGCCAGCAGCAGGATGATGACGTTGAATAGGGCGTTGGAGGGATTGCCGGAGGTAATGGAGCCGGTACTATCTAGAATGAACCAAGCCAGGGTGCTAGCCAAGACACATTTGCGAACGGCCTCCGGGGCAAGGTCATACACCCACTGCCGCAGGCACCAAATGAGTACTCCCCAGCCCAAGAGAAAGCCCCCGGTAAGGGCGGAGAGAAACCGTACGTCTGGCGATGCATAGGTAATGGTGCCGTCTAGTGGCCAACTGAGGAGATCTAGCGTGAAGCGTGCAGGCTCCAAGGTAGCGGCCATGGTGCCTAAGAAGAATATGGGCCCGAAGGAACCGACCACAAGGGTGGTGACGATGAGCCAGGATTTGTGTTGTGCTTGTGTCATGTCTGAAGAAATGTTGGATGATGCCACAAGTGTAGAGGAGCCTGGCGGGAAGTTTTAGACGGGACCGTTTAATTGATAATTGACAGTTGAAAATGGATAATTATTGGGGTTTGGGGGCTTGGAGGAGGGGTCCACTTTCCCAACCGTTTGATGCTTGCGGACGGCATGACACTCAATCCGGTCTGCTATTCCGGTTGCCCGCTGACCTTTGAATTTATAGGTTGGCCAAAGGGTAAGGCGCCGCCCATTTTCTTGAACTCCTGCACCATGATGCGCAACTCGGTGAAGTAAGCACCAAGCCAATCTGGGTTGAGGTTTTCTTCGGTGATCTGGAGAAAAAAATTGTCGATGCTCAACTTGAGTACTAGCCCCGCCAGGTAGGAGTGATCTTCCAGGCCCAGCACCTTCATCCAAACCATACCGATGGAATGGGCAGTCTGTTGGTTGGTCTCCAGATAGCAGGCTTCAAAGTCAGGGTTTTCGCGGTGAAACCGCAGCTGGCGGTTGAAAAGCAGGTCCATCTTGTGATGCACCATGACGTTGATGAGACCGGCTTGGTCTTGAGCCTGAGCCTCCTGGGCAGAAATCTGCTGCACTTGATTCATATGCTCTTCCAGTAGCAGATTCGTGAACACTTCCAGGTCGGCAAAATGGTGGTAGAATGAGGATTTGTTTTTGCCTACCGTTTTGGCTAGGCGCTCCACTTTGATGGCCTGTGGGCCATCGAAGGCAAAAGTTCGGTACCCGGCTGCAATCCAAGGTTGTTTTTTGGGATCCTCCATACTACTAAGATACAAGTTGGTACTATTCATTTTACCATGCGGTGGTGTGCTCATTTCCGGCAGAGTACCCAAAAAAATCAGGCTCTTTCTCGGTAATCATGCAACCCTTGGGTTTGATTTCACTCCTTCAAAAGGATCAAATAAAATACAAATGCATACTTTTCAAGCATTGAGCACACAACAGATGAGTGCCATTCAAGGTGGAAGCTTTCCTTGGTCAGATAAAGACTGAGGCATTTTTCTGTTCAATTAAAAACGGGACGTATAGGCCTACGGTCGTCCCTATGTTTCACTATAATTTCTATTGCTATGCACAATTTTGAAGCCATGAATGCTCAGGAACTGAGCGCCCTGCAAGGTGGATATGACCCTTGGGTAGAAAATCCTTAAGGTGCCAGATCCTTTACTTTTTACCAGCTCCTGGAAGGAAGAAGAGGCTGACGGAGCCTGGCCTCCATTGCAGTCAGGAAGGCTTCTTTTTTCACCAGGAATAAACAAAAAAACCGTCTCTGGGCTCTAGCGCCGGGAGACGGTTTTGGTTTTTAAAAATGAGGGTGCTTATCCCGCTTTTTCTACATGAACCGTCATGGTAGGATATGGGATATTCAGGTTCTCAGCCTCAAAGGTCCTGAGCCCTTCGTAGGAGTAAGTGCCCTCAACGATAGTTCGGTTGATTTTGTAGTACGTGCCTGGGCAGAGATGGACAACTACTGGCCTGCCTATCATGATATGTTTACT
>JBCBHI010000242.1:0-6814 GCA_038525885.1 Bacteroidota bacterium | reverse complement strand
CCAGCTAGACCGCTTTCTGCTGTACGTACGGCTGGGGTATCCTACTGAGAGCGAGGAGGAGCAGGTCCTACTACAGACTACGGGCACCCACAAAGCCAAGGTGAACCCGGTACTTTCTGGCGAGGACATCATAGCCCTGCAAGGCATGGTGCGGGAGGTGAGCATTAGCGAGGGGCTGGTCCGCTATGCTGCCCAGCTGGTACGTGCCACCCGGCCTGAAACCACTACCGTGGACTACGTGAAGCAGTGGGTACGCTGGGGATCTGGCCCCCGTGCTGGGCAGGCCCTGATCCTGACTGCCAAAGCCCGGGCCTTGCTGCACCAGCGCTACGCCGTTACCGAAGAAGACATCCAGGCGGTGGCCTTCCCTGTGCTGCGCCACCGTATGCTACTCAACTTTCAGGCAGAAGCCGAAGGCCTGGATACCGACCAAGTAACCGAGGAGCTACTAAAAGCGGTACAAAGACCTAAAAATGTGCTTGGCTGACGCAAGTGAGTTATGAGTTATTAATTATGAGTTATGAATGAAGGGCTGGACCGATGGCTTATGACCCATAAGCCAGCCCGGCCGTAACCCTCATTCAAAATTCAACCTTTAGCATTTAACATTACCCTATGCCGTCCTATCAGTCCCTTTTGAAACCCGAAGTACTGGACACCGTGAAAGGCCTCGAACTCGTGGCCCGAATCGTGGTGGAAGGCTTTCTGGTGGGGGGCAACCGCAGCCAGCGGGTAGGTATTGGGCAAGAGTTTAGCCAGTACCGGGCCTACGAGCCCGGCGATGATTTGCGGCTGCTAGACTGGAAGATGTACGGCCGCTCAGAGCGCTACTACATCCGGCAGGCAGAGGTGGACACCAACATCACGGTGAAGTTTGTTCTGGACACCTCGGCCAGCATGGATCATCAGCAAGGCAAGCTGACCAAGCTACAGTATGCCCAGGTACTCATCGCCAGCCTGGCCTATCTGGCCCAGCAGCAGGGCGACCAGTTTGGCCTGTTTGGTGTCAATGAGCAGGGAGTGATGGCCTTGCATCCGCGACTAGACAAGCAGCACTTTAGCCGTTTTCTGTATCAGCTATTGCAGCTGGAAGCCACGGGCCAGTGGCCCCGGCAGGGGAAGCCCGAAAGCCAGTTCCGCCGGGGCGGCGAAAAGGAGCTGATCATCTTCCTAAGCGACCTCTACGACCATCAGGAAGAACTTGCGCAGTTCTTGAAGCGGCTCAAAACCGCCCGCAATGAGGTGCTGCTGTTCCACCTGGTGGCCCCCAACGAGGAAACCCTGGACTATAGCGGCGTAGTGACCCTGGAGGATATGGAAACGGGCAAACGGGTGCAAGTAGATGC
The DNA here is from genome assembly GCA_038525885.1 of Bacteroidota bacterium. Classification (GTDB taxonomy): domain Bacteria; phylum Bacteroidota; class Bacteroidia; order Cytophagales; family Cyclobacteriaceae; genus DMST01. Next base: position 5,468 of record JBCBHI010000242.1, on the reverse strand, counting down.
CAAGGAGGCCCGTACGGCTTACACCCAGCACTGGGAGCAATTTGTGGCCAAGCACAAGCAGACGGCTCTGGACCTGGGGGTAGACTACCACCGTTTCCGAATGGGAGACCCTGTAGAGCAGGCGCTGAAGGATTTTCTTCACCGTAGAAAATTTGTGCTATGACGGGCAGCTGGTTACATCCCATGTATGCCTGGGGGCTGCTCACGTTGCTCATTCCCCTGGCCATCCACTTATGGAACCGCAAGCAAGGCAAGCTTATTCGGGTAGGGAGTATCCAATTGGTATCGGCCAGCGAGAGTGCCCGGGCTAGCCGCCTACGGCTGCATGAAATAGGACTTTGGCTGCTGCGTAGCGCCCTGGCAGTGGCCCTGGTAGCCTTGCTTATGGGTTGGGAGCAGCCCCAAAGCAAGCAGACCGACTCCGCGCCCACTGTATGGCACGTGGTAGACCCCACAGTGGCGGATTTTTTGCCAGAGGGCATCCTGTCAGAAACAGAAGGAGCCTATTGGTTGGGCAATTCGCTCAACGCGCTCACGAAACCGCCACCGGCACCTGGCGATGCCTGGGCCTCCCTCCTGAGCCTAGGTAAACAGCCCTCCCCTCCCGACACGGTTTTTGTTTACACCACCCTCCATAGCCAACGTTGGCCCATACCCGCCCCTCCGCTGCCCTTTGCTGTGGAGTGGAAGGATATACCTCAGCCTACCAGTACCACCACCCTGATACAGCAGTGGAACCAGAATAGGCAGGCCCGGCAGTGGCAGTCCGTACCGGACGAATACACCGTGCAAATCCGTCAGGAAATGGCCCCTAGGACCGACTCAGAGTCTCCCATGCAGCTGAGGATCCACGTGAATATTCCTGAGCAAGAGAAAGTAATCCTGGAACAAGCCCTGCGCACGGTAGCCGAATACCTGCGGATAAACATGGTCATAGTTACCTCAGTAGTGAATGCCGATCTAGCCTTCTGGTGGCCTGAAGGGGCTCCCGTACCCTCCGACTCCCTCCGGGTAGTCACTTGGGAGGAAAAGGCCAACTTGCAGTGGTGGACACCTCACACCAGTCAACCCAATCACTTACTTTGGCATCATCCCATCCAGTTCGAGGGCACTGAAAAACCTCTTTGGGCTAGCCTGCCCACAGCTCTCATCGAGCTACTGCTGCCTACCCCGCAAGTGCCACATCCGGTGGCGGCAGCCACGCTAACCACTCAAAGATTGGCAGCAGATACTTCGCCTACGCTGGCAGACAAATCGGGGACCCTATTGCTGCTCGTTATCGTATTATTAATTACCGAAAGAAGCTTGGCCGCATGGAGAAAGTCGTGAACCCCCTCAAGAAATTCAGGAACCGTTGGTTACTGCACCTAGTAGGTGAGGCTTTGCTTTTTGCCCTGGCTGCTGCTTGTCTGGGCATCGTCTTAGCGCCCTGGCTTTCCAGTTCTCCAGCACTTATGGCCTTCCTTTTGGCGGTTTTAGCCGTAGGGCTATGGTTCTATGGGCGGCAGCCTCACCAAGTGACTCCCCTCCACACTGCAGACTACCTCAATCGCCAGCACCCGGAATTGCAAGACAGCGCCGAGCTAGTACTCGCACGGGCAGAAGAACTTAGCACCCTACAACGTTGGCAAGCCCAACGGGTCACCCAAACCCTGAGCGAAATAGCCACCCGGGCCAAAGTACCGCACCGGCTAGAAAAGGCCGCGCTCGTATTCCTGGAAGCCTTACTGGTCAGTTTTGCCCTAGCCCAGGCCCCACTACCACAAGCAACCGCCCTACGAGAGGCAGGGCTCTCAGCCACGGATCCACAAGGAGCCACACTTGCCCCTTTGCCCGCAGAGATTGAAGCGTTCACGCTTACCATTACCCCACCCGCCTACATGCGCTTGCCAGTAAGCCAACAAAACCAGCTACCTCTGCAAGTGTGGGCAGGCAGCCAGGCCAATTGGTCTATCAACTTTTCCCAGCCGGTACAACGGGCCGTCCTGCTATGGGGCCAGGGAGACACTTTGGAAACGACTCCCCACGAGGGTAGCTATGAGCTACGCCGCGCCCTTACCGAAAACTCCTTCTACGCCCTGGCCTGGCAAAACCTACAAGGAGGGTGGACCCGTAGTGACTACGCTCCCATTGAGGTACGGCAAGATGCACCGCCCCAAGTGGCCGTGGCCAGCCAAGAGCCTTACCTGAAACTGGACTATACCCCCGGCATTCAGGTGCCCATCCAGCTGGAATACCAGGACGACTTCGACATAACCCAAAGCCAGATCATTGCTACCGTGGCCCGTGGGCAAGGCGAGTCCGTGCGCTTCCGCGAGATGCAGCTGTCCATTCCACATCCGTGGTCGCGGGTACAGCGCCAGGAAAAAGTCACCTTCCTGCTCACGCTAGACAGCCTGGAAATGACCCCCGGTGATGAGCTTTATTTCTATGTAGAAGCCCTGGACAACCGCCAGCCGGAACGGCAGCGCAGCCGCACAGAGATGTACTTTGTGGCCCTGCGCGATACGGCCAACAATGTGATACAGATGGAAGGCGGCCTGGGCGTAGACCTGATGCCCGACTACTTCCGTAGCCAGCGGCAACTGATTATAGATACCGAAAAACTGATTGCCGACCGCAAAGCAGGGCGCGTTACTGAACAAGAATTTAAATTCCTGAGTAACGAACTCGGGTACGATCAGAAAGCTCTGCGCCTGAAATATGGAGCCTTGCTAGGGCTAGAAGACGAAGACGCTAGCTCGGTTCCCGAAGAATTTGAGGCCCCCGGAGCCACCGTAGATGCCTACTTTCAGCATGAAGAGGACGAAGAATTTCGTGATGATAGTCACGAACACGAGGAGCATGACGATGACCACGAAGAGGAGGCGACTTCCTTCTTTAGTCGTCTGGTGGCAGAAGGCTTTGGCGAGTCTCATGACCATGAACATGACCACGGTCACGACCACGAATCGGAAACGCCTACTGAACAGGAAAATCCATTGGATGCCTTCATTCACGCACACGATGATAGTGAAGAAGCCACCTTCTACGCCGAAGGTCTCAAGGCTAAGTTGCGCCATGCGCTCAATGAGATGTGGGATGCCGAACTGCACCTTCGGCTTTACGAACCCGACAAATCTCTACCGTACCAGTACGAGGCTTTGGAAATGATCAACGATATCCGGCTGGATGCCCGTGTCTACGTAGAAAGAGTGGGCTTTGAACCCCCTCCGTTGAAGGTAGCCGAAGTTCGCCTAACGGGCGATCAGGACGAAATTTTGGGTGTAAAACAAGGCCGGAGCCTGGCCGAACAGGAACCCTATCCCAGTTTCCGGGCCGTGCTACCAGTATTAGAAACTCTGCGCACCCGACCAAGGCCTGTCACCCTTGCCGAAGCCGCCCAACTGGGCTTAGCCGGTCAAACTTTGGCGGCCCTGGCCATCGACCGCCCGGGTGATCTACTCGTGGCCCTTAGTTTCCTCAAAAACCTGGAAGAGGGTAGCTATTCCGGTGCAGAACAGTCAGCCGCCTCGGCCATCGTACAGGCATCCCTGTTACAGTGCTTTCCCCAGCCACAGCCCCAAGTCACCGGGCGTAGCCAGGCCTATACGCCACTACAGCAGCAGTGGTTACAGTCAGAGAAAGGGCGCACTCCATGAGCCAAATCTCTTGGGACCCCATTGTGGACCTTTGGCCTTGGTGGCTTGTAATTTTAGCACTAGTGTGCATCATCACCCTGGTTTTAGAGTTCCGGCGGTCCTCCCGTTGGCCTTGGCTCCGCCGCATAGCCAGCGTACTACTATGGGCTAGCCTGGCCCTGTGGGGTCTCCGTCCACAATATTCTCAGCCTGCCCAGGCCGTTCGGGTGGCCTGGGTCACCGAAGCCTTCCCGGATAGTCTGTTACAGGCCTTCTTCAGACACCATAACATCCAGGAGGTTTGGGAAACCGAGCAGGGGCTCGTAACCCCTCGCCAAATCCCGGTGCAGCACGTCCCCGATGGGTACTACCGGCCATCCGTTCACCTGGACACCCTTTGGGTACTTGGGGAAGGCCTACCCCATGCGCAAGCCCGGTTAGATTCAGCTACACGCTGGCAGCCCGTTTCACGGCAAACACTCACGGGTGAGGCCACCCCACCTGCTCCCTACTTTCAGTACCACTACCAGCAGCAGCAAGGGCTACCCATCTCCCTCTCCATCCAAGTGGATTGGCCCGCAGAAGGCGGCAGTCTGGTATGGCGAGGTCCTTCTGGCACCCTTGACTCCGTAGCGGGCGAAGGCCACCAGCGCCTGGTACACGAGCTGTCCACCTTTCCTACCCAAGCCGGTCGGTACCTGCACCAACTGGAAATCACCACGGCTTCGGACACCCTGGCCTATCCCTTGCCCTTTGCGATTGCACCCACAGAAGCCTTAGACATCCTATTGCTTAGCGGTTTCCCCACCTTCGAACATCGCACCCTGAAGAACTGGCTCGGCGAAGCCGGACACCGGGTGGCCGTACGTGCCCAGCTAGCTGCTGAGCGTTTCCGCTCTGAATTCATCAATCGGGCCCAAACCAACCTCAACCGAATACAAGCCAGCACCTTGGCCCAATTCCGGCTCGTCATCATCGATGCCCCTGTGCTGGCCTCACTGGCTCCTTCAGAATGGCAGGCCATTCGCAAAGCCTTGGACGAGGGCCAGGTAGGCCTCTGGATCCAACTGCCCGCAGATTTCGACGCCTTATCCATCCCTGGCAACATTCGTAGGCATATTTTCCCGGCTTTCCGGGCTGGCCCGGCTAGCCTTACCCTGGACGGGAAACCGTATGGTGGAGCTAATAAAGTGGAGGTAGCCACTAGCCCCAGGCAAAACGCATCGGGCTCCACCACCCAAAACACCCCATTTGTGCACTGGCCCGAGGGTGTCCAGCGAAGCATTTACCTGCATCGGGTATATGACACGCACCAGCTAGCCCTGGCGGGCAATCAGGATTTCTACCGTCGTTATTGGTCCTACCACCTTACCCAAGCGGCGGCCCCCTACCCCACTCCGGTTGCCTGGCAACCCAGCTTCCTCCCTATGTTTGCTCAGCAGCCCCAAATCACCGAATTGGTGGTTTCTGGTGACGAAATTCCTCGTGGAGTACTCCTGCGAGATGGCGAGGCACCCGAGCCCCTGCCCTTGGTGCAGAACCTATACGAAACCGAGCGTTGGCAAGCCCATTGGCAAAGCGCTACCCCTGGCTGGGTGGCCTTGGCCCTTACTCAACCCACTCCTGATACACTCTGGGCCTACGTACTCCCAGACACCACCTACCTTGAGTTGCAACGTGAGCTTCGCTCTCAGCAATACGCCCGCGCTAGTCATTCTCAGGCTACATCTGCCGCCGCCCAAGCACCCTTACAATCCGAGCCCGTTCCGGCCTTCCTATGGTATGTCCTGGCCTTGTTGTGTCTCACCTTCCTGTGGGCAGAGCCTAAGCTATAGTTTTCCCTAGGAG
>JBCBHI010000241.1:0-6873 GCA_038525885.1 Bacteroidota bacterium | reverse complement strand
CTGAAGCTTCGCTGTTTTCTCTACTTTTCAATAAAAGCCTCTGTGCTCTCTGAGCCTACTTTGGGGGCTCTATGGTTTCCCTTTCGGTCGGCGTTTTACTTTTTGGGGTTGGCGATGTAGTCCAGGGTGAATTTCATCACGGCGTCTTCCTGATTGAGCTCTTGTTGGATGGTGTTTCTGATCCAATAATCGGGCTGTACGCCATGGCCGTTATTCTCGGTGTCCACGTTCATTTTCCATAGCACAAAAGGAATCTTGGCCAGGAGCTTGGAATGTGGCAACTGAATGATCAGGTCTTGCCCGCTGGTGTTTTGTACTTGGTTGCCGCCTACTTCTTCTCCTATGAAAGTGGCCTCGCGGTAGTGCCGAATGAAGGAGGCAAATTCCCCTGAAGAGGAAAGGCTGTTGCCATTTCCTAAGATGTACAAAGGGCCAGTGTATACGTCGGGCTTTGGCTTGATTTGCTTGATGCCATCGGTGAACAGGATACGGTACAGTCCGCTAGGGTCTTTTTTGAGGTAGGCCCAGCCGAAGGAGATTTTGGGGTACTCGGCCACCTCCGGGATAATGGAAGTATCCCACTGCTTGTGGGCTTGGTAAACGCCCTTGTAAAACACAAAGGGTTGGTCATACAGGTAGGAGAGCAGGGCCTCTACCATGGGGGTGTTGCCGCCTCCGTTGTTTCTCACGTCTACAATAAGATGGCGAACCCCGGCCTCTTTTATCTCGCGGAAAATGCTTTGGAGCCGGGATAGATACCCAACTTTTTCCAAGGCTTCCTGGCTGAAGGTTTCTACGGTGAGCACGCCCACGGTGTCGTGCCGTTCAAAGTGGATGCCTCCTTCGTCGTACAGCAATTCCGCTGCGGAAGGTTCTACGTTCCCTTCGGCGGGTACGGTCTCCATGCTTAGCTCTTTGATTTGCCCGGAGGAGTCCTTGTAAGAGAGCAGGATGGTTTCGCGGGAGCCATATACCAGGCCATAGGTGAGGGCGAAGTAATGTTGTAACTCCTCTGAGGGCATGGTTTCATTCTGGCCATCGCGGGTTCGGTAGGCCAATAGGGATTGGAAAATCTCTCCGATGGGTTGCCCATCTATAGCGACGATCTCACTACCTACCAGGGACTGGTATGGGCTGAGGGTGGAGCTTTTGAAGTAGTAGGAGGTTTGGTATTTGTAAATGCCGAAGGCGGGTATTTTCAGGTGAGGCTCACGCTGGGCGGGATTAATATGGAGGTAGGTATGGCCGTTGGCCAGGACTGAATTGAGCTGACCGATGATTCGGAAGAATTCGTAGGAGGTAAGGGAGTCGGGCAATTGGGCCTGAGTATTGACAAACCAAGCGTCTAGCTCAGCAGGGCTAGTGTAGGTGTGCAGCCCGGCATGGTAGGTTTCCAGGTTTTGCTTTAGCACGGCCAGGTCCTGCACTAGTTGATCTTTGGGGATTTTGGCTTGGGCAAAGCTGTGGGTGATACTGAGGGTAAGGAGGAATAGAGCGAAAAATGGTTTCAAGGTCTGGGACTTTCTGTGGGAGGTAATCCTATAAACAGGGGGCCAATTTAGTCGCCTTCGCTTCTATTTGGGATACCCTCTGTGTAAGGACTTAGCTGGGTGTAGGGAACGGTGGTACTGCACAAACCTTATAGGTTTTCGAAACCTATAAGGTTTGGATGATTCCTTATGAGCGCCTCGCGCAGCGGCGCTTTTGATGAAATGTAAACCGGGTTTCCGAACTGCTCCGGACCTGGAGGTACTGAGGCTCTGCGTGCAGCCATTCATTTCACCTAAAGGAGAGTTACCCTTTACACCTTTGTAGCTTGCTTTTTGGGCAGTATAAACCGCACGCCAAGGTGGGCACGCATAATCCAGAAGTCTTGAATAACGAAGTCTGGTAAGTCTACTCCCAGATTATCGAAAGGGATATCGGAGATAAACCGACCGCTTGCGTTGATGGGGGAGGTGAAGTTGGCACGTACCTGTACCGAAGGGAGGACGGTATACTCCACGCCAGCGCTGGCGTCTAGCGTGAACTGCAAGGGAGGTGCATTCTCACCCAGCCGTTGGCGGGCTGTAAGGTCGAGCCCAGTTACCACGCTAAAGCGGTCCCAGCGCCAGAGTACTTCGGCAGGTAAGCTCACCCGTGCGCCAAAGCGGTCCAGGTGGTTGTCGGCCCAAGCGGCATAGGCCACGGAGAACTCGTTGTCTTCCGAGTTGGGGATGGAAGGGGGACCAGGAAAATCCAGACCGAGTTCCACCCCGGTGCGGAACCAGAGGTGCCGGTCGTTGAGTGGAAAGGTGTAGTCTAGGGCGGTTTCTGCGCCTAAGAATGTGGCTACGTTGAGGTTGAGTGAGGTATCATACCACCCTTGGGGGGTTATGCCTACGCGTATACCTACTTCGGACTGGGCAAATACGATACTCTGGATGCCAAGGGTCAACCAGGTACCAAAAGTCAATGATTTTAAGGACATCTCTGTGTTACGTTGTTTTGCTGTCCAGATGCCCACCTCGGGATTAGTTGCAGTGGATTGGTGATAAAAATTGAGCAATTGGGTCTGAAATCGCGAATCCAGCTGGAGGATAAGGTTCCCCTGTGCACTTACTCCCCAAGTGAACTGCCGGATGGGGGTAAGGGAGGGGATGGGCGCCGGAATCCGGATGGTATCGTAGATGCGTATGGTGTCATATATATGGATGGTATCTCCCAAAAACAGGTCTGCCTTGGCATGGCCCATACTGGCACTTAGTAGCAAACAAAGGATGATGAACTTCCTCATGGCTATTGGTCTTGTTGGGTGGTATCCTGGTCCCGTACCACCAGGGGTTCGCGCACCACGGTTACATGGCGGACCACCACGTCTTCTTGGGTGGTGTCTTGCATGCCCCCGGGCGGGGAACTTGCGGCGTCCGTTGATGGTGTTTCTGCTACTGTGGCAGGGTCTCTGTCTACAAAGGTGAGACTATCCTGGGGAGTTTCCAGGAGGGTGAGGGTAGTATCTGTCATCAGGGTGGCGGCCACCGAATCCACCAAGGGTAATTGTGAACGGGTGGGCTCTTGTGGCCGCGATAGGCTTGCGGCGGTCCACACCAAGGCAGTAGTAGCAACCAACCCGGTAGTGATCCAGGGTGACCAGGCTACTATCTGTTTCGCCAGGATGGATTTTGCGGAGAGAACGTGGGTAGGTAAGTCAGTAAAGGGTGAGGGGGCCGGAGAGGCGGGGGTGCCCGGGGGCACCCAGCTTCTAAGTGAGGAGAAGATGCGGTCTGGAGTAGCGCTACCGGGGAGGATAAACCACCAAAAGCCTACCCGCCTACGGTCCTTTTTCTCTCGTTGTTCTGCTTCGGCATAGAGCACCTCGTTGAGTTTTTTCCGGGCGCGTAGCAAATGGCTTTTACTGGTATTCTGGGTGATGTCTAGCAGCTCAGCAATTTCCTTGTGCTTCAGTCCGTCGATCACGTGTAGGTTGAACACCGCCCGGTGGTGCTCGGGTAGCTGGGAGAGCATGGCCATGAGTTCGGTTTTGGTAAAGGCGGCTTGCTCAATCACCGACCGGCGGGTGCGAGGGATATCCTGGGGCTCCTCTGCCGCCACCCGTGCGGCGGTTTCGGGCTCCATCATTTCGGTAGGGCTCCGCTTTTGCTTTCTGAGAAACATAAGGGCTTGGTTAATCATGATGCGACGCAGCCAGCCTTCAAACGAGCCATGCCCTTTGTAGGAGTCATACTTAGCCATTGCGGTCAAAAAGCCTTCCTGAACGATATCTTCGGCAGTGGAAAAATCCGAAACATACCGCAAACACACGCCTCGCATGAGGGGGGCATAACGCGCATATACTTCATTCCAATACGTGGTCGAATCCATGGTGATGCACTATTCCTACCTTCAGATGCCCATCTTTCTAAAGGTTGCAGCCTTTTTCTGAAAATCTTTTTTGACCCAAGAAGTTAATGATAAGCCCCCTAAATAGTGAGGTTCTGGTGGGATAGATTTTGGATTAGTGGGTAGTCTGTTGGGTCGGTAGCGACCTGGAGATTTCTTGAGATGCTTTGACTCTTTATGCCGTGCCGCTGGCACTTCTTCTACGCTAGCATCTCTCCCCCTCACTAAAGTAAGGGGCTACATTCCGTGGTCGCGCTGCGACCTTTGAATATTAGGGTTCAAGTACTTAGCTCGCAGGTACTAAGACCTATTGGGTTTACGATTTCTGTAGGTGGGGAAGCATGCTTCCCCACCTACAGAAATCTTTTCCGGACCTGCCCGAATACCCCTTTTTCGGCCGCTTTGAACCTGAGTCTTTGTAAATATTAGGGCGTATCCCCTGTGGAGGCTTCGAGAATTCCCGCTACGCAGGCCTCAGCCTACACAGGGGTCGGGCCGTCGGCACTCGCTACCAAGTGGGGCCATCGCTGGAAACCCTGGCAGGGTCCACTTAGGATTAACCGATCCTATGGCAATAGCAAGCTTAAAAAGGTTGCCCAACTACCTTTGAGACCCTGCCAGGGTTTGGCCCACCCCACTTGGTGAGCTCAGGCAATGCCTTGCGTCCCTTACGCAGGTAAACAACCCACTTTACACCCAGGCCAGTCTTGTCCTCTGATCACAAGCTCAGGTTCTGTGGAGTTTGGCAGGGAATAAACTCTACGATTAGGAAAAAATATAAATACGCCCTACATTTAAAATACTACGAATAGGAATTTATTATGAGGGTAGGAAAAAATGCACTGGGTGAGTTTGAGGAAGTGGTGATGCTCACGGTGGGCATTCTGTACGACGAAGCGTACGGCATAGCGGTGAAGACGGAGATTGAAAAGCGGCTGGACCGGAAGGTGAGTGTGGGGGCTTTGCAGAGTGCGCTGACGCGGTTGGAGGATAAGGGCTTTCTGCAATCGCGCGAAGGGGCTCCGGCTCCCAACCGGGCCGGGCGGCCTAAGCGATTCTTCACTATCACCAGTGCGGGCCAAACCGCGCTGGAGAATGCTCGTGCCATGCGCCAAGGCCTGTGGGAGGCTATCCCAGCCGTGGCTTTCCCCAATAAATCCTAAGGGCAATGCCGTTTCCGAAGGCACGCTTTGCCCGGCTGATCCTCATGGTCTTTCGGTGGTTTTGCCGCCCGCGGCTCTACCGTGCCATAGAAGGAGACCTGATAGAGCTATACCTAATGCATGAGGAAGAACAGGGTAGGTCCAGGGCCAACTGGATGCTGCTCCGTGAAATCATGCTCTTGTTTCGCCCCCGATTGTGGCGTTTGGGGCCTTTTCTTCAACAACATAATACCATTGTCATGTTAAAAACTCATGTAAAAATTGCCTTTCGCAACTACCGGCGCAACCGAGGTGCCTTTGCTATCAACCTAGGGAGCCTTACGCTGGGGCTCACGGTGGTCTTGCTCATCTTGCTTTGGATAGACGATGAGCGCAAGTATGACCGGTACCACGAGCAAGCCGACCGTATGTACCGGGTGATGACCCACTTTGATCAGGGGGAAAGCGTGACCACGGTATGGGCAAGTACGGGACTCCTTGCTCCGGTGCTGGAAGAAAAAGTGCCGGGGGTACAAGCGGCCGTTCCTGAAACGGTGCCTAGCTGGACCGGCGAAGCCGCTCTGGGCCGAGAAGGGAGCTTTGTGAAGGCCCTGGGGAAGTTCTCAGGCGAGGCCTTCTTTGAGGTATTTTCTCATCCATTGGTGGAGGGGAACCCCCAAACCGCGTTGTCCGATCCGGAATCCATTGTACTCAGTAGGTCTTTGGCCCGCCGAATGTTTGGCGCCTTGCCCGATGCTATGGGCGAACGAATAACGTGGCAGCTGTTTGGCCAAACCGTGGATTTTACCGTGACGGGTATCATGGAAGATGTGCCCCAGCAGACCACCGAGCCGTTCGATTTTGTGGTGCCCTTTGCCTACTACGAAAACAACATGGTAACGGCGCGCAACTGGAATAACTACTACTGTGCCATGACGGTGGTGCTAGAACCGGGGACGGAGTACGAAGCGGTGCAAAGTCAGGTAGGCCCCATAATGGATGATTACCTGGAGTCTGCCGATTTGCAGCTGGAACTGGTGCCGTATGCCCGGCAGTATCTGCATAACAACTTTGAGCATGGTAAGGAAGCAGGGGGCCGGATAGAGTATGTCCGGTTGTTCGGCCTCATTGCTGTTTTCATCCTTGTGTTGGCCTGTATCAACTTTATGAACTTGGCTACTGCAAGAGCATCCCGACGGATGCGTGAGGTAGGTGTGATGAAAACCATGGGGGCCACCCGGGGAAGTTTGGTGGTGCAGTACCTGGTAGAGTCGGTGCTCCTAAGTGGCCTATCGATGATCCTGAGCCTGTTGCTGGCCCAGGCACTGTTGCCGGTGTTCAACTCTCTTACGGGTAAGACTCTCTGGTTGGGCTTCCAACCCCTGGGGATGGCCTTCTTGCTGGGTGTGGTGCTGGTGACCGGCATTTTGGCAGGTAGCTACCCGGCTTTCTTCCTTTCGCGGATGAACATACTGACGATCCTCAAAGGTAAGCTGGCTCCGGGAGCGGGCAGCGTTTGGCTGCGCAAAGGGCTGGTGGTGTTTCAATTTGCCATGTCCGTAGTGCTGATGGTGGCCGTGATGGTGGTGTATCAGCAAGTGCAATTGGTACAGTCGCAGCATCTGGGATATACTAAGGACCACGTAATCTATTTGAATAAGGAAGGAACGCTGGTAGACAGCTACGCCGCCTACTTTGGGGAAATCAAGCAAATGCCCGGGGTGGAAGCCACGGCCACGGCCAATTTTGAAGTGAACAGCAAGAATTTTACCCAAGGCCTCAGCTGGGAGGGCAAAGGGGAAGAGGATGCTTACTTTTTCAATCAGGTACTCCTCCCATCCTGGACTAGAAA
>JBCBHI010000240.1:0-6913 GCA_038525885.1 Bacteroidota bacterium | reverse complement strand
ATGAGCCCAAGGAGGAAGCGAAGTTTGAATATAGCTGGCAGTGGGCCTACCAGGACCGCTTTCGGGAGAAGGGTCTAATGGCCCTTTTGGGATGTGGATTTGACCCGGGAGTAACCCAAGCCTACACGGCCTATGCGGCCAAGCACCACTTTGATGAGATGCACTATCTAGATATAGTGGACTGCAACGCGGGAGACCATGGCAAGGCATTCGCTACCAATTTCAATCCTGAAATAAACATTCGGGAGATCACCCAAAAGGGCAAGTACTGGGAAAATGGTGAATGGGTAGAAATAGACCCTATGAGTATTCACAAGCCTATCTCCTACCCCAATATAGGGGAGCGTGAAAGCTACTTGCTGTACCATGAGGAGCTGGAAAGCTTGGTGAAGCACTTCCCCACCATAAAAAGGGCCCGGTTCTGGATGACTTTTGGGCAGGCCTATATCACGCACTTGCAGGTGCTGCAAAATGTGGGCATGACTAGCATTGAGCCCATTGTATACCAAGGACAGGAGATTGTTCCCTTGCAGTTTTTGAAGGCGGTACTGCCAGAACCTAGTGAACTAGGTGAAAACTATGAGGGGGAGACCTCTATCGGTTGCCAGATAAAAGGGGTAAAAGACGGCCAGGAGAAGACCTACTACATCTGGAATAACTGCAAGCACCAGGACGCCTACCGCGATACGGGTGCCCAAGGGGTAAGCTATACCACCGGGGTACCGGCCATGGTAGGTGCCAAAATGATGCTAGAGGGCAAGTGGATGCAACCGGGCGTATGGAACGTGGAGCAAATGGATCCTGATCCGTTTTTGGCTGATGTAGCCCGATATGGTTTACCCTGGCAGGAGTCCGTCAACGTGGCGCTACCGCACGAATACTAGCGCAGAACCAAGCTCTTGAAAACAATCACTAGCCATAGCCATGGCTTGAAAGCCGCTCCTGATGGGGTGGCTTTTTCTTTTACCCAGGATATTCTTGGTAGAAAAGGATAATGGAAGCAATTTCCAGCAAAACACATCTCACATGAAGATATACCTAAAATTCATTCTAATACTATTGTCCATCAGTGCTTGCCAGTCACCACCTGGTAGTACCTCTGCCTACTTCTTTGAGGAAGTGCGGCCCACCTACAATGCACAAAATGCGATGGCTTCTACGGCATACGTAGAGCAGTTTTGGCGACTGCCTGGCAATAGTGGCTTTGACAGCAGCATCTACCATGTAGAGAAAATTCTGCTGGATGCAGGATATGTGAAGGAGGCAGAGGCTAGCCCGGAGGACCGCTTGGTATACCGGCTAGAAACACGCCCTATGGAAGAGATGGCCTGGGAACCGGTATCGGGCACTGTGACTCTGGTGGGAGAAGAAACCCCACTCTTGGACTATGCTACTAACCGGAATATGATCAACATCAACTCCCTCTCGACGCCCGAAGAGGGAGTGGAAGCAGAAGTAGTTTGGGTGAAAAGCCTGGGTGAGGTAGAAGACCTGGATCTGGAGGGTAAAATCGCCTTTGTGGAAACACACCCCTACTGGGCATTTCGCGCAGGAATCTTCAGGCAAGGAGCGGTTGGGTTGTTTACCTATCGCCTACCGGACTACACTCAACCCGAGAAGCATAACACGTCCATCCAGTTCAGCGGGATACCCGAGACCGAGGAATCCGTTTTTGGCATCTCCTTATCCTACAGTGCCATGACAGCCCTCAAAGCTAAATTGGAACAAGGAACCACTCGGGTACGGGTGATCTTGGATACCAAAAGGTACGAGTCTGAGGAGTTGACCCTGGTCGCAAAAGTAAGGGGTAGCCAAGCGCCGGAGGAGGAGTTCGTTTTTAGTGCCCATGTACAAGAGCCCGGAGCCAATGACAATGCCTCAGGTGTGGGTTGCCTGGCCGAGTCTGCACGGACCGCCGCAGAACTGCTGGCAGGGGGCAAAATCGACCCCAAACGTACGGTCACCTTTCTTTGGGGTGATGAAATCACCTCTACCCGCCGCTATGTGGAAGAGATGGCTGAACAGCCCATAGATATTCTGTGGGGGGTAAGCCTGGATATGGTAGGCCAAAACACGGACGTAACGGGTGGTACTTTCCTGATAGAGAAGATGCCGGACCCCTCTGCCATCTGGACCCGTGGTAACGACCAACACTCCGAATGGGGTGGGTCACCGATGACGAAGGAGGACATGTTCCCGCACTTTTTCAATGACTTTGCCATACACCGGACGCAGGATGAGGCAGCCGCCACCGGCTGGGTAGTAAGCGAAAACCCTTTTGAGGGCGGTTCTGACCACGTACCGTTTCTACGGGGTGACATTCCCGGCCTGCTTTTCTGGCACTTCACGGATGTGTTTTACCATACGGACAATGACCGGATAGACAAGGTGTCTCCTGAAACGATGAAGCACGTGGGAGTGAGTTCCTTGGTAACAGCGCTCACCCTTACTTCTGCCGACCAGGCTACCGCCCTGGCCATCTGTGAGGAAACCAAGCTGGCGGCTTTGGAAAGACTAACCGCAGAGCAGGTAGAATCCCAAAAAGCACTGGCCGACACCAGTACCTTGGCCTACGAAACGGATATCATCATGACCTGGAAGGAATGGTATGTGGAGGCGCTACAAACGGTGGAAACCGTGGAACTTGCTGGGCCTTCGGCTGAGGTAGCGGAGGCCATAAAAGCCTCACAAGAAGCGGTGGAAGCAAGAGCGAAAGAGGTATTGGCCATACTGGAGGAATAAAGCAGAGTTTGTATTTAGCTTATGTCTGCAAAAAGGCCCTCAGGTGTCCATTTGTCCGGACTCACACTATATGAGCAAATTTAGCAAGGTATAATTTCGCATACACCAGGAAGTTTGTATATCTTGGAGGTACAGATTCTTCAGGAGTTCACCTCCTGTTTAGTCTGGAAAAAGGAACTGACATTCCTGGCTAATTTGCGTGTGAATAGTGAAGGCGGCCGGTGGGCCGCCTTCTTTCTTTCTGGCAGCGCAGGATCCACACGGGCACCTAACAATCCCCACTGATGGATGCAGCCCGACTAAGGGAGCATCAGTTTATACCCAATTCCTCGGACGTTTTGGATCTTGATATCGGGAGCGGGTTTCAAATGCCCTCGCAACTTGGAGATATATACATCCAAACTGCGGCTATTGATAAAGGTATCGTCCTCCCAGATTTGTAACAGGATACTCTGTTTGCTTACCGTATCCGGGGCATGGGCACACAGCATTTTGAGGAGGTCTGCCTCCCGCGTGGTAAGGGTAACCATTTTCTCTTCTAGCAATAGATTCTGCTGCCGATGACTGAACAGGACATCGCCCAACAAAAAGGGATCCGGGAAATCATCCTCTTGTTTCCACAGTCGGGTATCGTTGAGTAGCAACTGCAAGCGGATGAGCAGTTCTTGCATGCCAAAAGGCTTCCGCAAAAAATCATTGCCTCCTGACTCAAAGCCCTGTACGGCATCTTTGGCCTGAGACTTAGCGGTAAGGAACAGGATGGGGGTTTTGTTATCTGCTTGGCGAATCTTTTTGGCCACTTGGTAGCCATCTAGCCGGGGCATCATTACGTCCAGAATAACCGCACTTGGCTCTTCTTTGAAGAAAGCCTCCAGCGCTATTTGCCCATCCGGGGCATGGATGACATCGTATCCTTCTTCACGCAAACTGTCGATTACGATCCCGGCTAGGGTTTGTTCATCTTCCGCTAAGAGAATCTTCATGAGTGGCTAGGGGTAAGGTGATAAAAAAGGTACTGCCATGACCAGGTTCGGACTCGACCCAAATCTGGCCATTCATAAGCTGTAAGGCATTTTTTACGTAGTAGAGGCCCAGGCCCAGGCCTCGAATATTTTCTTCCCTTTCTTGGGGTACCCGGAAAAACCGATCGAACAGATGGGCGCAGTGCTCCGCGGCAATTCCAGGGCCGTCATCTTGCACCTCTAGTTGCAAGGTATTGCTCGCCAATTTCTGCCGGAAAGTAACCGTAACCTTATCTTGGTCTGCGTACTTAATGGCATTGTCCAGCAGATTGTGAAAGATCTGGGCCAGATGCAGCGGGTCTGCCATGGCCCATATTTCCGCTTCCAAACCTTCGGTTTTCAAGTTCAAATTGCCTTCGTGTGATATTTGGGCGGACTCAGCAACCTGTAGCATCAGCCCACTCACCCAAACCGGCTCTGGCTGGATGGAGGCTTCCCTACCCAGCATGCGGCTCTGTAGCAAATGGTCGATCATACCGGTGAGGTGTTGCGTTTCCTTCATAGCAATCCCCAAGTAGTCCCGGGAGGGCGGAGGCACCGGATGTTTTTCTGCATGCCGTTGGGCAGCTTCCAGTGCCACCCTAATGGTGGAAAGCGGGGTTTTGAGTTCGTGAGTTACGTTATTGATAAAGTCATCCTTCAGCTCACCCAAGCGTTTCTCGCGCACCAATCCACGAAAGAGCCGGTAGAAGGTAAAGGCCGCCAACAACACGATGAGTAAGGAAATCCCGATGACCCCTAAGGACCGGAGAAACACCCTTTGCAGGGGATTGGGCAGTACTACCTGTACGTACCGCTCTACCCCGGTTACCCGGGCAGGCAGCGGAATGGTGGCGAGTTGCTCATCATGGTTTATGTGGGGTAGCCTATGAACGGAGTCAGCCAGAAACAACTGAAAGGTATCCGCAAGCTGGCTCTGCTGTAGATTCTCGGACATTCGGTTCCACAACTGGGCCGAATCAATGGCGATGAGGGCATACCAAAAGAACAATTCCTCGTCTATAGCCGGGGTCCATTGGTACAAGTTACCCGTTTCCATTTGCTGAAGTAGTTCTTCGCCAAAAGCCGCCGCCATTTCTTCCGGAGTAAGCTCACGGGTAGTGTCTTGCAGGGGAGCATATTTTGAAGAAAGATAGTGGGGGTTAGGATCTCGGTCATACGTATCCTGCAAAAAGTAGGTGAAACCCTCGCCTGACCAAAACGGCACTACACCCAAGGTAACTTTCTCGGGATCAAGCAAATACAACTCAAACGACTCCACCAGGTCCATTCGCTGGCGTAACTCTTGCTCTGCAATGGTCTGCGCCACCAGGGTCTGCAATTCTTCTTCAAACACCTGGCTGTCCTGATGAAAGTAGGAAATGGTGAAGTAGCTCTGTACCGCCATCAGCCCTACTAAGGACAACACCGTAAGCCAGAAATAAGATTGTGATCCAGAACGCATCTTTCAAAAATAACGGGGCTTTGTGGGGAGAGATTAAGGGTTAACACAATTTTACATTGTCATAGAGGTAGTGAGTAGGGTAAATCCGGGTTTTCGGGCCAAAAAAACAATTGCCTGCCCACGGACAACCCACTCAAATATTAACAGATGGGTATCACCGCCCAACCAAACGAAATAGCTTAACTTTACGTTGGGAATTACAGAATTAGCGGCGTTTACGCCAGATTCTCACAATTATTGGCACACATGAAGAGAAGAATTTTACTCGGTGCAATGCTATCCATGATTGCCTGCACCGCTTGGGCCCAAAGTCCTGGCATGTTTACTACCGACTACCGGATTGAAGTGCACTGGACTGACCTGGCCAATGAAATGGTCATTTTAGGGCACCACTTCGGCAAAACCCAGTACACCGTGGATACTGCCATGGTGGATGAAAATGGGGTATGCGTGTTCGAAGGTAACGGACAGGACACCCTGCGCTACGGGGTGTATCTGATATATGTTCCCGACCAGAAATACTTCGATATTCTGTTCAATGAGCCAGAGATGACTTTTGAGACTTCGATTGCTAATCCGGTAGCGGATATGAACGTGATCGAGTCCGATGAAAACAGGGTCTTTTTTGAGTATCTCAACTTTTTGGGAGACCGCATGGCGGAGGCCCGGAATATTCAAACGGAGATGGAAGGGGCCACGGAAGAACAAATGGCCGACCTCAACAATCGGCGAGATGTGCTGGATGTAGAGGTGCAGACCTTCATGAATGAGTTTGTGGAATCCAATAAAGGCACTTTGGCGGCCAGTGTGGTGGGTATCAACCGCCAGGTAGATGTGCCCAACGCACCCACGGACGAGGAAGGCAACGTGATCGATGACCTATGGCAGTACCGGTACTTCTATGAGCACTTTTGGGAACACGTAGACCTGACCGACGAACGTTTGCTGTATAGCCCCTGGATGCAGCCCAAGTTGGAACAGTATGTGACCCAACTTACGGTGCAACATCCTGACTCGGTAATCAATGCCGCGGACCGGGTGGTAAAAAAGGCCCAGTCCAACCAAGAGATGTTCCGCTACGCGGTGAACTGGATTACGAACCACTACGAAACGTCTAACCTGATGAGTAGTGAGTCGGTATTCGTGCACATGGTGAAGAACTACTACACCGCCGACCAGGCTTGGTGGATTGACGCCGCTACGCTTTACCGCATTCAGGACCGGGCTAAGATTTTGGAGCCTCTGCTCATCGGCAAAAAAGTACCTAACCTGGTCATCAAAGATTTCAACGAGAACTTCCAGAACCTACACAAGTCCGAGGGCAAATACACCGTATTGTTCTTCTATGATCCTGACTGTGGGCACTGCAAGAAAGCCGCTCCACTGATGGAAGAGGTAAGGGCTCAATATGCACAGGATGGAGCTGAGTTTTGGGGCATTGCTCTTGACCTAGAAGACAATGAAGAAAGCCGCACCAAATGGCAGGATTTCATTGAAGATAAGGGCATGACGGAGTGGGTGAACGTAACTGATTTTGAACACCGTATTCCTATCAAATACACGTACGATGTGCGGAGCACGCCTACCATCATCGTGATTGACGAAAACAAGGAAATCATCCTGCGTCGCCTAGGGGCAGAACAATTGGGTGAAGTATTGGGCGATGTGATCTCCCGCAAGAAGGAGGCTACTGAAAGCCAACCTT
>JBCBHI010000239.1:0-6919 GCA_038525885.1 Bacteroidota bacterium | reverse complement strand
TGCCCATGCGTACCCTTTGCCTAACCCTATGGTGTATATGCAGTATGGCCCCTGTTTGGGCCCAGCATCATGACCAAGAGCATCTTTCTGTTCCCCAAAGTGAAGCCCTGCTTTGGCAGTATCTGGAAGACTACAGCCCACGGAGTTATTTCCTTATGCAAGACTACTTGGCGTTGCCCCAGCGCTTTGAGTTTGGTAATTCCATCATGACGGTTTCTAAGTCCGAAGACCTTATGTTTTGGGTGAATGAGCCCACACCTCGGGGTATTCGGGAAGATATCGGGACGGTGGTGCATGAGACCAATCACGGATATACCGATTCCAAAGCTTACCAATTAATTGAGCGTGAGCTGGGAGAGGACTATGAGTTTGGGGTCTCCTACTCGGCTTTTTATATCCATCAAGAGCATATAATTCTGGTGGAGCACCTTGAGGTGCTAAACAGCCACCAGATTGCTAAGGATATACCTCAGGCGCTTCGCACCTTTCGGTTTACGCCCTACATCAGTCCGGCCGCTCCGTTACTGGGTTCCCAAAAGGATGGGATATATGGCCTGATGGATGAGTGGTGTTCGTATATGAATGGGACCAGAACTGAGGTGGATTTGTTTGAATACTACGAGGCCCATCCTCAAGGCCGGGGGCAGCATTACGTCCAATGGATTCAAGATGTAGCAGGTACCCATTTTGCCCACCTGGAGTTCAAATTCTTTATTCTGAAGTACTTATTGAAGGTAAAGTCTGAGAAACCAGCATTATTCCGGCAATACCTGCATCAACCTGAGCTCTTAGAAGCCTTCTTTGCCATTGACGAGGCCTTTGTTCTGGTGGTGGAAGAGTATTATGAGAAAAAGACGTTGATTAAAGCTACTCTTATTGAAGAGGGCCTGCGAGTGGTAGATGATGGTGAATTCTTTATGGTGGAAGGCAGCGGGATAGGTACCTATGAGAATGATTACCGGCTGTTGGAGGCCGAACTGCAAAAGTCTATCTATCAGCAACTTCTTAGAGAATTGGAGTCTGCACATCGTTTGCCCTAGGGGCACCTTATCACATTCAGCTAACACACCCGGGGAGGTATCGTTAACTAAAGAAATAGTTAACCCTCCTGACGATGAAGAAATACACCCTGGCCTTTGAATGCCCAGAACGACTAGATAGGATGAAAATAACCCCGGAGGGCTACCACTGTGGGGTTTGTGATAAGCAGGTGGTTGATTTTAGGGGGAAGAATGCCCAGGAGATTCAACTTGCCCTAACGCAACAAGTTACCCCTCCCTGTGCGGTGTTTAGGCGTTCTCAGTTCCGTACTCCCTTCCTAAGGACCGCCGTGCTTGCTACCTTTTCCCTTTCGCTGGGTGTGGCTGGCTATGCCCAAAGCACGGATAAAAAACTGGGTAATGAAGGGCCTCCTCCACCCAATATTCGGTTAGATAAAGTAGCCGATGTAAATCAGATAACGGATAATCCTGTTATTGGGCCGCATAAGTCCTTGACTTCTAACCACCATACATTTCCAGCTTTAGAAGACCTAGGGGAGTTGGAAGAAATTGATGAAGAGGTTTTGGGAGAGCCTGTACTGGGGTGGATTTCAGAAGAACGATTTGCCACACCCGAAGGCGGTATGGATGCCTACTACCAAGCCCTTGCCGAAGCAATAGAGCCTCCTAGCGGTGGAGGATGTATGGAGGGGAGAATCTATATCCAATTTGTGGTAGAAAAGACCGGGGAAACCTCTCAGCACGAGGTGATCAGGGGTGTATCAGAAGCATGGGGCCAAGCTGTATTACAGGCTTTTGAGAGCCTTGGCATTTTATGGACGCCCGGCATGCAAGGTGGGGAAAAAGTGCGTAGCAAAATGATTATCCCCGTTTCGATAAAACTGCAGTAAGATTACAGGCGCGCGAGGGTAACCAGGTTGCCAACACCTTGTGAAAGAACCTGAGGAGAAACCACTTTCTGCGTAGCTTTTGAGGCAAAATTGTGGTGCTTGAGCCATTGCACTGTACTTTTGCCCCATGCAGTTACCTGTACTCTCCCTGAGCGACTTTACCTACCCGCTCCCCGATGAGCGCATTGCCAAGTATCCCTTGGAAGATAGAGCCGGGTCAAAACTATTGCATTACCAATCAGGCCTGGTAGAGCATCGTTCGTTTAGAGATCTGCCTCAGCTGCTGCCCGCCCACAGCCATTTGGTGTTCAACGACACCAAGGTTATCCCTGCCCGGTTGCACTTCCTGCGGGAAACTGGCGCTAGAATTGAAATTTTTCTGCTGCACCCAGTCGCTCCCATGCGTGAGCTGGCCCAGGCCATGTCTGCTACCCAATCGGTAACCTGGCATTGCATCATTGGTAACCTAAAACGCTGGAAGGAAGATACCCTCACCCTTCAGTTTGAGGTAGAGGGAAAGCCCTTTACCCTACAAGCCCGCCTGGTAGACCGGGAGAAGCGGCTGGTGGAACTCAGTTGGGCGCCCGCAGATATTCCCTTTGTGACTTGGCTGGAGGCTGCTGGTGAGCTTCCGATACCCCCTTACCTGCAGCGAGAAGCCGATACGGAAGATGCAGAGCGGTACCAAACGGTGTACAGTGCTCAGGCCGGGGCCGTGGCCGCTCCTACGGCCGGCCTTCATTTTACGGAGGAAGTGCTCAGTCAATTGGTCCAGCGGGGCCACACCCAGGACTTTCTCACGCTGCATGTGAGTGCGGGGACCTTTCAACCCATCAAAACCGAAAACGCCGTAGACCATACCATGCACCAAGAGCAAGTGGTCATCTACCGGCACAACCTGGAAAAACTTCTGGACCCGCCGGGGCCTGTCATTGCAGTAGGCACTACCTCACTCAGGACCTTGGAGAGTACCTACTGGTACGGCGTGCAGCTATTGCAAGATGCTGAGGCGCCCTTTTTCGTCCCTAAGCTTATTGCGTATCAAGAGTACCCTTCCTTACCTAGCCGAAAGCAAGCCCTGGAGGCGATCCTTAGTCGGATGGATGTGCTGGGTACGGATATGCTGGTGGGAGAAACCGAAATTTTCTGTTTCCCGGGCTATACCTTCCGGGTGGTGGAGGGGCTAGTGACCAACTATCACCAGCCGGAGTCTACCCTTATATTGTTGGTGGCAGCCTTTATTGGTGAAGATTGGAAGAGCGTGTACCAAGCCGCCCTGGACCATGGGTACCGTTTTTTGAGCTATGGAGATAGCTCCCTGTTGCTACCAGAAACCTCAGTATCCTAATCCTATGGATCAAGAAGAAACTACTTTTTGGGAAAACGTGCTGTCCTTTCTTAAGCCCGTCTGGGATGCACTCCACTTCCCGCTCTTCTCATTGAACGAAAAGCCCTTTAGCTTCCTCACCCTCTTGGGTATTCTGGTAGCCATTATCGCCTTGTTTTGGCTGGCTAACCGCATTCGGAGGCTGTTGGTGAAGCGAATACTGCCCCACTACCGAACCAACAAAGGCATTGCCGAATCTATCGGTACCATTTCCCGATACCTGATTCTCATCATCGGGATGATCATCATCTTTCAGTCCGCAGGCATTGATCTTAGCACCCTGAGTATCCTGGCGGGAGCGCTGGGCATTGGTATAGGTTTCGGGCTGCAAAACATCGCGAACAACTTCATTTCGGGGGTCATCATTTTGCTAGAGAACCCCATCAAGGTAGGTGACCGGATAGAGGTAGGGGAGGTGCAAGGCAATGTAACCGAGATTAGGGCGCGATCTACCATTGTCAATACCAACGACAACATCGATATCATTGTCCCTAATTCCGCCTTTATTGATGGACAGGTGATCAACTGGAGTTTGAATGATCGTCAAGTGCGCATCAAGCTGCCCTTTGGCGTTAGCTATTCGGAAAAGCCTGCGCGCATTCAGCAATTGATCCTGGAGCTGGTAGACGATATGGATGGAGTAATGGAAGACCCCGGGCCCGAAGTATGGTTTGTGGGCTATGGCGATAGCTCTATTGATTTCGAGTTGGTCTTTTGGACCCGGAAATATATAGAACGGCCCAATGTGATCAAGAGCAAACTGTATTACGCCATCTTCGAAAAGTTTGATCAGGAAAACATAGAAATTCCCTTTCCTCAGCGGGATATTCATATCAGAAGCAACGCTACCCAGCAGCCACTCGGGTAACAAAAAAGCCACGCACAAGGCATGGCTTTCCACAATAAGGGTGAGAAATATATCAATTCACCGTAATAGTGAAATTGGTAGTCGCTATCGCTCCATCAGGATCAGTGACGGTAGCCGTAATGGTAGCCATGCCGGTACCTACCTCAGTTACGGTTACTATGAAACGGTCTACCGATACGGTAACTACCGAGATGTCATCACTACCTACCGCTACAGAAAGCAGGTCCTCATCAGGATCAGTAAAGGTGCCCGTTAGATCTACTGTGGTGGTTCCAAATCCAGCCGCCAGACTCACATCACTGGGTCGCTCAATGATCAACGGAGGATCATTGTCCGGAGTACAAGCCATGCCCAATACCAGCAGGGTAAACATGGCCATTATATTGTAAAGCGAACGCTTCATACATTATTACTTTTGGTGGTTATACCTATGGTCAATAACCGCAGTGTAGGGGGCGGTTGTTTCCCTATAGACCACAAAAGTGAACAAAACGTGGGTATTGACTTTGATATTTGCCGATAGAAAGATCATTTATCTCAGCATCCGTCTTCCCCAAAACAAAAAGCCCTTGCTCTAGGCAAAGGCTTTTGCTCGTGCTATAGGGTACACCTATCATCCGGGACCCAAGCGGAAAGAATCGTCTGGGGTGCCAGAGATACACCGGGGTACGAAGGGGAATGTATCGGTGATTACGTAGAAGTAACTGAACGTTTCATTATTGACCGTAATGGATTGGTTTATTCCATTGCACTGGTCCAAATCACCTAGGCCTTGTACATACTCAAAGTCATTGGTGTATTTGCCGTTGTATTCACCACAGGGTTCTGAGTCGCCATCTCCCGGCCGGTTGCCAGACTTGATGCGGTAGCTGGAACTTAGCTTGCCCAAGCTGCCGCCCGCATCAGGCCCATATAGATACACGATGGGGAAGCCATCAGCAGCCCAGCCTATATGTACCGGATTCGTAGGTGTAGTAGAACCGTCTGTGATTCCTGCCACCACCGTTTCCGCATATTCAATGGGATCCCCATGGTAGTGGTATGTGCCATCGGGTTGTACGTGAGCGGTGGCGCAGTCTAGCCCTACCGTGCCCAAGTTGTAGTTGGGCTCAAACACCCAATCCCAGTTATATTCACCTGTGCTGGCTACCTCAAAGATAAAGGGTTCTGCCGGAGCCGGATCAAAAGGAACCCCATTTAGCGCAGTTCCAAATCGGTACCGTGGGCGGTTCTCTTGCGTGACTACATTGGTCACTCCGTTGGCTAGGGCAGGAGTCGCATCTACCATATAGGTAACCGTTTCGGTGTTGATCCCGTTGGCCGTAGGGTTATTCTCTGAGTGGTCATGATTGGGAGCTCGGTTGGTGGTAATGGTTCTTACCCCGTTAGACACCGACTCGCTGTACTCGTTCGCAGTGGTTACTGGCAAGTTGCAGTTTTTCCGGCTAGAGGTGTCTATGGAATTGTCATTGGCGCATTGAGACGTGCCAATTTCCACCACAAAGTCGTCCGAGACCGTTCCTCCGTTGCCATCGTCTGCGGTCACGGTAATGGTAGCCGACCCTTCGCCTGCCTCGGTAATGGTGAGAGTAGTTCCGTTTACGGATGCCATGGCTACCCCCGTATTGTTGCTAGAGGCAGACAGAGTGAGTTCATCTCCATCATTGTCTGCGAAAACGTTGCTGAGGTCCACCGTGGCAGAGGCAAAGCCGGTAGTATAGCTTATGTCCGCTATCGGATTGGCCACGCGGGGAGGTTGATTGTTTCCCCCCACGGTTACCATGAAGCTGTCGACTCCACTATTACCGTTGCCGTCGTCAGCGGTTACCGTAATGTCTGCAGTACCCTCTCCTTGTTCCGTGATGGTAAGGGTGGTACCCTGCACTTCCACGGTCACCACGCTGGCATCACGCAGGCTGGCAGTTAGAGTGAGCGCGTCCCCATCGGGGTCCGTAAACACATTGCTGAGATCTATGGTGGCCGTGCCGAATCCTGTAGAATAGCTGGCATCCGCTATCGGATTGGCCACGGTGGGTGCACTGTTACCCACGGCATTCACTACTACATCAAATTCGTCGGAGACGGAGGCCATACTACCGTCAGTGGCGGTCACTGTGACGGCAGAGGTGCCCGTGCCTGCTTCGGTAATGGTGAGAGTGCCCCCGGTTACACTTACGGTTACCACACTCTCATTCGAACTAGAGGCTGAGAACATCAGCATGGGCGTTTCGGCATCATCGAAGTTAGGGGGGAGCTGTACGGTTTCGCTGCCAAAACCTTCTGATAGCTGCAAGTCACTCAACAGCATGACTACTTCTGGAGGCGTGTTTTCGACCGGAGCCTCAGTGATTTCCACTAAGAAGGAAGTAGAAGCCGTGCCGCCATTTCCGTCCGAGGCATCCACGGTGATGGTGGTGGTACCAATGCCCACTTCCGTAAGGGTAAGCGTAGTTCCTGAGAGGGATACCGTAAGCACCTCGGTATTACTGCTAGCGATGGTGAGCGATATGGCATCTCCATCCGCATCGGTAAAGGCACCTGACAAGTCTACCGTTTGCGTACCAAACCCCTCTTCCAGCATTAGATTCTCAGGGGCCAAGGATAGTACAGGTGCAGAATTAGGAGTACAGGTGACCATTAATACCAGTAGCATGACTACCAGTATGGAAGTGCTAGTACGAAACGATTTGGGGTAATGCATGTACGTAGAGTAGTTTTTGGTACACGTGATGTTCAGAGCCTAAACCCTGAAAAACATGAGTTTCATAGGATG